>NZ_JAUBPW010000104.1:0-15695 GCF_036700965.1 Microcoleus sp. Pol8_D6
ACGGGACAATTCGGCATAGTTCACAAAAAACTTATCAAGGCTACTATCTTACCATCATTACTTCTTGGCCACTACCAGAAATTGAACCAACCAGTTTTCCACAAACTTCCTTTTTGATTGTGGCAAGTTTTTCTGGAATACCACCTACTAACTACAGTGCATAGCGATCACTGACATCATTGGCGATACCGCAACGCAGTTGCGGTAAGCAGTTAAGAACCAAACAAGCTACAAAACTCTATCTCCAAGAATATCCATTATTAGAGCCCCGACTTCTTTAAGAAGTCGGGGCTCTAGCTACTCTTACAAATTGCAACTCATATCCCCAGATAATTGACTGAAACGCGCATTTTCCCGATAGTCTACCGGACAATCAATCACGCAAGGGACATCTTGAGCCAGGGCTTCTTTGAGGATGGGAATAAAATCGGTTGCAGATTCCACACGATAGCCTTTTAAACCCATACTTTCCGCAAATTTCACAAAATCGGGATTGCCAAATTTGACGAAATCGGAATGACCAAAATAATCTTGCTGCTTCCATTCAATTAACCCGTAACCGCCGTCATTAAAGATCAGCGTCACAAAATTAGTACCGACTCGCAAAGCAGTTTCTAACTCTTGGCAATTCATCATAAAACCACCGTCGCCGGTGGCTGCTATTACTTTGCGATTGGGATAAACGAGTTTTGCAGCCACCGCACCGGGAATCGCAATTCCCATCGCCGCAAATCCGTTGGAAATCAAACAGGTATTCGGGCGATCGCAATGATAGTGCCGCGCGATCCACATTTTGTGAGCTCCCACATCAGATATCAGAATATCTTCCGGCCCCAGGACTTGCCGCAAATCGTAAATGAGTTTTTGTGGCTTGATCGGGAAACCGTCGTCGGCTGCATATTGTTCGTAGCCAGCGCGAATATCAGCCCGCAATTGCTTAGCAAAAGGGTCTACTTTCTCCATGCGATCGGCACGCTGCAAAATTTCATTAAGGGAATCAGAAATATCTCCCACAACTTCTATAATAGGAATATAACTGCTGTCAATTTCTGCTGGCAGAGATCCAATGTGAATAATCGGAATTTTTCCTTCTGGATTCCACTTTTTCGGGGAATATTCAATCAAATCGTAGCCAACCGCAATCACTAAATCCGTTTCTTCAAAAGCACAGCTAATGTAATCGCGTTTTTGCAAGCCCGTCGTCCAAAGCGCCAAAGGGTGAGTGTAAGGAATTACACCTTTGCCCATGAAAGTATTAGCTACAGGAATATTCAGTCGAGTAGCAAATTGTGTCAAAGCGTCGCTGGCGTTAGCGCGGATCGCGCCGTTTCCTACTAAAAGCAGAGGACTTTTTGCCTTGGAAATTGCCACAGCGGCTTTATTCAAGCTTTGGTAAGCGCCAAAAGTTTTTTCGCGGTTGTCTTTGGTGAGTGGCTGTCCTTCAGCAGGCATTGCTGCGATGTTTTCAGGTAAGTCAATGTGAACTGCTCCGGGCTTTTCACTTTGAGCTACTTTAAAGGCTTTGCGGACAATTTCTGCCGTCGTGCTGGGGCGAACAATTTGAGCATTCCACTTAGTAACTGGGGCAAACATGGCGACCAAATCTAAATATTGGTGCGATTCTATGTGCATTCTGTCTGTGCCGACTTGTCCGGTAATTGCTATTAAAGGAGCGCCGTCTAAGTTGGCGTCAGCAACTCCTGTCATTAAGTTAGTTGCGCCGGGGCCCAAGGTGGACAAGCAAACGCCGGCTTTGCCGGTGAGACGACCGTAAACGTCTGCCATGAATGCGGCGCCTTGTTCGTGGCGAGTAGTAATAAATTTAATTGAAGAGTTTCTCAGGGCTTCTAGAACTTCTAAATTTTCTTCTCCAGGAAGTCCGAAGACGTATTCGACGCCTTCATTTTCTAAACATTTTACCAATAGTTGAGCTGTGTTCATTTCCGTTTCTCTCCTCGGTTAATGGGGGTTTTTGGTCTTTTTCAACCGATCGCAAAAATACTAAATGGGAATTTTTAACCGCAGGTAAACGCAGATAAACGGAGACTTATGTAGATTTGTGCGATCGGTTGATAGAGTGGGAGGTTATTTCACCCACACTGTTTTTATGTTAACAAATTCGTGCATTCCTTGGATGCTCAATTCGCGTCCGTAACCGGAGCGTTTGATGCCGCCGAAGGGCAATCTCGGGTCGGATTTTACTAAACCGTTGATGAATACCGCGCCGGCCTCTAGTTCGGAAATAAAGCGATCGCTCTCTGAGTTTACTGTAGTCCAAGCTGACGCACCCAAGCCAAAAGATGTGCTGTTTGCGAGGGCCATCGCCTCATCGATGTCTGCAACTCGGAATACTAAAGCTACAGGCCCGAAAAATTCTTCTTGACGGGCAGAGGCATTCGGCGGAATATCTGCCAGAATAGTTGGCAAGTAGAAATTGCCGGCATTCTCTAACAATCGGCGACCACCTGTCAGAAGTTTTGCTCCCGATTGGACGCAAGTTTGCACTTGATTGTCCAAGTCTTTGAGGATTGCGGGAGTAGCTAAAGGGCCGATATCGGTTTCGGGCAACATCGGATCGCCTACTTTTAATTGCTCGAATTTTTCGACAAATCCTGTGAGGAATTCGTCGGCAATCTCTTCTGCTAAAATAAAGCGTTTGGCGGCGATGCAAGATTGACCGTTATTGAGCATCCGGGATGTCACAGCAGTTGATAAAGCTGCTGCTACATCGGCGCTGGACATCACAATAAATGGGTCGCTTCCTCCCAATTCCAGCACTACTTTTTTCAAATTTTTGCCCGCATTTGCTGCCAAACTTTCACCCGCTGGTTCGCTACCGGTGAGAGTTGCTGCTTTGATACGATCGTCCGCAACGATATCAGCTACTTTGTCGGCGCCGACTAACAAAGTTTGAAAAACTCCTTCGGGAAAGCCAGCAAGCGTAAAAATTTCTTCAATTTTCAAAGCGCACTGAGGCACGTTGGAAGCGTGTTTGAGCAAGCCGACATTGCCCGCCATCAGTGCTGGCGCCGCAAACCGAAAAACTTGCCAAAATGGGAAATTCCACGGCATAACGGCTAAAATAGGGCCCAGCGGTTGGTAGCGGACAAAGCTGCTGCTAGCGTCGGTGGTTGCGGGTACGTCTGCCATAAATTGAGCAGCATTTTTGGCGTAATACCGACAAACTAAGGCGCATTTTTCCACTTCGGCGATCGCAGATTTGAGCGTTTTGCCCATTTCCAGGGTCATCATTTCAGCGTAAATTTCGCGATCGCGCTCCAAGATGTCTGCAGCTTTCTGCATCCACAGGGCTCTCTGCTCAAACGGCAGTTGGCGGTATTTTTTAAAAGCTTGCTGTGCTAATTCCAGCTTAGCTTCTATTACCTCATCCGCGATCGGCTCGAAAGTTTTCAGCGTTTCTCCCGTTGCCGGGTTAATAGTAGCAATAGCCATTGTTTCATCTCCTGTGTGAAAAACACAAAACTCCCTGCTAGTTTTGAGCCGAGGCAGGGAGTTGTATCAAGGTATTACAAAATAGGAATTTACCAGCCACGTTTTCTTTCAGGTCTTGCCAATTTGCAAGTGCCGCGATTTGTTTAAATTTCTCCTACTTTTAATTATAGTTCAGAGTCTCGATCGCAAATCTTAAGAAAATTTGTCTTTCTGAAATCACGCACAAATCTCAAGAACAGGCGACGCCGGCCTGTTCCATAAAAGTTAAATGTTCTTCTGGGGCGCGACGCCCGCCCCAGACAGCTTTATTCACAATTAATGGTGCAAGATGGATTAATTATCTGATCGGGTGTCCCGCCCGCTTTGCATTCTCAAGAACAAGCCCGACGGCCTGTTCCACTAAACATTTCTCAATTCCTCTCCCTCAAACAGACTGTTCCTGGACGTAATCCTGCACGTAAGACTGATAGTAATACCTGCTGCCTTTATCGTTATTCGCCACCATTCCCAACAGCGGAATCCCCGCCATTTTTAAATCTTCAAAAGCCAACACCAGCGCCTCCCGCTGAGTTTGATGCAGCCCTACTACCAGCATCAATCCGTTAGTGTGAGCCGCCAACAAATTCGCATCCGCCAAACCTAAAAGCGGCGCAGTATCGTAAATAACTAAGTCAAAATGACTTGACAAAGCTGCCATTAAATGCTGCATTTTGCGGGAAGAAAGCACCTTTGTGGGATCGAGAGGAACCGGGCCGGAAGTTAACACAAACAAATTTTCATCACGGGGCGATCGCAAAATCACCTGTTGCACATCCACATCATCCGCGATCACATTGTGCAAGCCTTGCCAATTCGGTAAACCCAGCATTTCGTGTACCTGCGGGCGCCGTAAATCCCCATCCACCAACAGCACTTGCTGCCCCATTGCAGCCGCCGCCCGCGCCAGATTTACTGCTACCGTAGACTTGCCGTCACCTACTTGACAAGAAGTAATTACGCAAGAATTAATCGGAGTATCAACGTTTAGTAAGCGAATATTCGCATTGAGCGATCGAAAAGCTTCTTGAAAAGCATCCGTCGGCATCGGCGAAATTGCCACATCCACCGGGCTAGTCTCAGCAGGAGGAAGTCTCAAAATTTTATCGCTAGCAGGAATCACCCCCAACAAAGGCAGGCGAATCGACTGTTTGACATCCTCTGGAGTTTGGAACACCGTTTTATTGTTAAACCGTTCCGCCAACTGCGCCGCCAGCATACCAAACAGCAAACCAGCCAATCCCCCCAAAGCCAAATTCAAAGGCATAATCGGAGCAACAGCCATCAACTCGCCATTTTTGTAACGCGGAATTTCCGGCTTAGCAATAACTTCCCAAGCCACCTCTTTTTTGCCCACAGATTCAAGCTGCAAAGCTTGCTGTTTTGCCAGCAAACTATTCAGCGTATTGTTAGTTAAATCCAACTCGCGCTGCAAATCGGAATAGCGCCGCAAAATCACCGGGAATTTTTGAGAGTATTGATTCAACTGCTTAGCAGCTTGTTCCAAAACTTGATTCCGCACGCCCAGCACCTGAATTAAATTAGCAGTACCGATAAATTGCTCGATTAACTTAATCCGCACCGGATCTTGAAAAGCCAGCACTTGTGAATTTACCTTAGCCAAATCAGTTCCCAGAACTTGTTGGGCTTCTTTCTTCAACAAAGGAATCAGGTTCTTGCGCTGTTCTCGCAACAATTGCATTTGCGGAGTTTCGTCTGTAAACGTAGCCGAGTTAATCGCAATTTGCCCTTCTAATTGTTGCAATTGAGTCAGCATCCCTTGATAGCGGGGAGCTTGACTGAGAGCCGATGCCATCAGCGCTTGCTGCTGGTTCAGTCCGAGCTGATTTTGCAGATTAGAATAGAGCAATCTCTGCTGGTTTAACTGCGTTTGCGCGTCCAATCTTTGCGCTTGCAGTTGGCTGATTTGCTGCGAAAGCTGTTGGGTTTGAATTTGCGGATCGATGAAATTGTACTGCTGCCGCAATTTTTGAATTTCTGTTTGCAGAGCTTGTTGGCGCTTTCGCTGGTTGGGAATTTGCGATTTCACAAAATCCAGAGTCTGACTAATTTGAGTGGTGGTATCTTGCACGCTGTAGTTGCGGTAGCCTAGCGCAACTTTTTCCAAAACAAACTGAATTTTTTTCGGGTCATAATCCCGATATCTAACTTCGATAATCTTGGTATTTTTGAACCGATTAATTGACAACCTAGTTTCCTGAGAAAACGGCAAATTATCTGCTTTTTGGTTCAAGAGGTAGTTGTAATTTATTTCGGGATACTTAGCCTGCAACTGTTTAATAATCGGCGACATTACTTGCGGACTTTGCAAAACTTGAATTTGGGATTCGTAGTCAAAACCGCCCTTTTCTT
Organism: Microcoleus sp. Pol8_D6; assembly: GCF_036700965.1. NCBI lineage: Bacteria > Bacillati > Cyanobacteriota > Cyanophyceae > Oscillatoriales > Microcoleaceae > Microcoleus > Microcoleus sp. Pol8_D6. Next base: position 5,863 of record NZ_JAUBPW010000104.1, read on the forward strand.
GCGTCGCAGGGGCCGCTGGTTGCAGTTTCAGCTCACCGGAGTAGATTTTTGCTAAAGTATTTTGCGTAACCGCTGGCTCTACTAATAATTGAAAGCGCCCTTCGTACTCGCTTTTTTGATTCAGTGTCCATGCGAAAACTCCGGTAGTCACTGCCGCTGCTACACCGATGACTAAGATTGATCGACTGCGGCAAACTTCCCAAAAACTTAACTCTTCTGCCTCGGTTTTGTTTCTGCCTAAAAATTGATCTTCTTCATAAAGCCCAGAAGACATTTTTTGCAGATCAGCGGTTTTTTTATGATTAAACAGTGCTACTTGAGATTGTTTCCCTGGTTTCATTGGATTTCTACAACTTATTAGTTTAAACGTCTGTATTGGTGGCGGATTTTCAGGAAATCGGTTGATTCCTCGATATTTCATTACCAAACCGCAATTTTTTTATAAAGCGGGTTTCTGAGGTCTTAATGCTAGTCTCTTCAAATCACCGGAAAATATCGAATAACCGAAATATTCCTAACAGCGGGCTGAGAGGAGCGAGAGTGCCGCCTACATTATCCGAGAACGTAGCGCGACCCGATCGCCTTACCATAATTACATCATTATTTTGCAATTTGGGATTAGTTGCTTCATTGGCAGTTGCAGAAAAATCAACCTTAACAGTTAGTTGCGAAACGGTGCCGTTAGGATTGAGGCGAATTAAATTCACCGAATCCATTTCTGCCCGCGCTTTATTAAAACCTCCCGCTGCTACCAGCGCTTGATTTAAAGTAGTGTTGGGCAGCACCGCAATCGCTCCCGGTTTGACGACTTCTCCCACAATGTTCACCTTAATAGTATCCGGTGAAAAATTAGAATTAGCAACTTGTTCGTCTTGGGTTTCATCGAGGTTTTCGGCTTTGGGAACGATTACCGTATCTCCCTGTTGTAGCGCTAAATCTTGGGATACATCTCCTCCTTCCAAAAGTTGCCACAAATTCACATTAATAATTTGTTCTGTACCCGCCCGTGTCAGCCGGCGAACTTGTATTTGTCGGATATCAGCTACCGGCGTAATGCCGCCCGCCATTTTAATTGCCCTCGTTACAGTTTGCTGCAAAACATTTTCCCCGCCGTTAGTGTCGCTGGCAGCAAACAAACCAGAATTTTCACCCATTTCATTGTCTTGTACCCTACTTTGAGCCTCTTTTGCCAAAGTATAAGTACCGGGGCGAGTTACTTCGCCCACCACAGCAATATTAATTGGTTGAGTGCTTTGTCCGGTAATGTTAGCTACTGCTAAAGTCGGTGCTTCTTGGCGGTTGAGGCTAGTTACAGTGGGAATAAATATAGTATCGCCGTCGCGCAAAGTCATATCTGCTCGCAAATCGCCGTTTTGCAATAATTCCCACAAATCCACACTAATAACTTGTTCCGGTGCGTTGCGCTGGGGGCGGCGAATTTTGATTTGCCGCACGTCTGCTGACTGGGTAATTCCGCCGGCCATTCGCAGAGCCCGCGATATCGTTGGCATTTGAGTTCCCATTTGCTCTGCTGTGCCTCCGGGGCCTGCTGCTGAGGATATTGTATAGGCTCCGGGGCGGTTGATTTCCCCCGCGATCGCAATTTGCAAAGGACGCGGCGCCAGCAGTTTGAGGGTAATCCAAGGACGTTTAAGGTATTTGCCGTATTTGTCTTTAACAGCATTAGAAGCTTGTTCTAAGGTCATCCCGTACACCGAAACGCTGCCAATTAACGGCAAATTTAGGGAACCGTCGGCCTGTACTTGGTGTTGACCGTTGGGGCCGCTGTATTCCGGGACGTTGAAGATGTCCATTTGAATACGATCGCCCGCGCCTAAAGTGTAAACTTCCGATCGTACACTTGAAGGTTCACTTGCCGGCAATCCCGGCAATCCCGGCACTGCGGGTACCGGTACAGGAACAGGAGAACCCGCATCAGGAGGAGGAGGAGGCATAAACTGGGCCGCCGCAGGAGATGAACCCACCGCCGCGAGCACTGACACTGTTAAAAATTTGACCGTGAAACCTTTGACAGTATTGAATTTTGAATAGTTTTTGCTCGCCATCGCCTTTTGCCCCTATCCGCTTCCTACCCCGCCACCATCAAATGTAACCCAACTCTTCTAACTTGCTCAGAACTTTTTTAACACTCTCTTCCACACTTTCTCGCTCTGTGTAACAAATAATCTCAGGATTCAGCGGTTCTTCATAAGGATCGTCAATTCCCGTAAAACCCTTAATTTCTCCTGCTCTAGCCTTAGCGTATAGCCCCTTGACATCGCGACCTTCGCACACTTCTAACGGCGCTGTGACATATACTTCCACAAAATTGGGCTCCATTGCTCTAATTTCATCGCGAATTGCTCTGTAGGGGCTAATAGCTGCTGTCATTGCCGCTACTCCATTGCGGCTCAGCAGGTGAGCTACAAATCCAATCCGCCGAATATTAGTATCTCGGTCTTCTTGGCTAAATCCCAAACCTTTTGACAAGTTGGTGCGAACGACATCTCCATCCAATATTTCAACTTTGCAACCTCTTGCCTTCAATTCGGGTTCGAGAGCTTTGGTGATAGTTGTCTTGCCGGAACCGCTCAGCCCGGTGAACCACAAAATAAAACCTTTTTCCATTTTCAGCCGTTAATTAGTAACTGGGAAATTATGAAGACGTAAAACTTTATAGATGCTGTTCCCTTTTTTCTATTATCGTTATTCGGGGTGTCATCTTGCCAATATTTGCGCGCCAAAAGTGAGAAATCAAAATTTGCGATCGCTCCTGCGGTTATTTAGTAACAAAATTGTGCACTCGCTGCATAATTCCCGATTTATTATTTGTCAAGTCTTTAGACAAGAAAATTCAATTCGCGATCGCCAACGCCGAACATCTATCCTCTGGGTGCTTGTGGTCGCACCTTACATGATGAATGAGCCTCTTGCAATCTAAAATCTAAAATCTAAAATCTAAAATCTAAAATCTAAAATCCTATTCCCCATGTCCCCAACCTTAAAAGCAGATGTTTTAGTAGTCGGTGGTGGCACCGGCGGCACCGCAGCAGCCGTGCAAGCAGCCCGCCGAGGTGCTAAAACTATTTTAGTAAGCGAATTCCCCTGGCTGGGAGGAATGCTGACTTCCGCAGGCGTTTGTGCCCCCGATGGCAATGAATTAGCAGCTTTTCAAACCGGTTTGTGGGGCGCGTTTTTGCGGGAACTTCAGCAGCGACAGCCGGGAGGTTTGGATTGGGGCTGGGTAAGTTTTTTTACTTACGATCCCCGCACTGGTGCTGATATTTTCGCTGATTGGGTTAAATGTTTGCCGAACTTACAGTGGATTTGTGGAAAAAAAGCTCACGATGTGCTGTATGAAGGAGATCGCATTTCAGGCGTCCGGTTTGCAGATTTTATGGTTTCGGCCAAAATCACTTTGGATGCAACGGAATTGGGAGATTTGCTGGCTTTAGGGCAAGTTGGACACCGCTGGGGTTGGGAATTCCAAGCCGAGTGGGGAGAACCCAGCGCGCCGACTGCCTCTAATGATCTCACAGAGAGCTATTCGGTGCAAGCTCCGACTTGGGTGGCAATCATGCAAGATTTTGGTAAAGGTGCAGTGGCGCCTGAAATTCCCGCGCCGCCTGTTGACAATCCCGATCGATTTACTGGGGCTTGGGACGCTTACACTCCTGAACAATTTCTTAATTACGGCCGGCTGCCAGGGGGATTGTTGATGATTAATTGGCCGATTCGAGGTAATGATTATGGTGAAGGGGTCGATCGACTCATTAAATCTGAAGCATCTCGACAAGAATTCCTGCAAGAAAGTCTGTGGCACACTCAAAGTTTCGCCCGCTTCATTCAAACGCAACTTTGCCGCCGCTACGGCTTAGCACAGAATATTTTCCCCGTTTCAACGATCGAAAATCAACAAAATTCTTCCCTTCTTTCTTCCTTTGCCTTACATCCTTACTACCGAGAAAGTCGGCGCTTGCGAGGGATAAGTACAGTCACAGAACAAGATATTTTGCCTATTGTCTGTGGAAGAGCCGCGAAGTTGCCGATAAATTCTGAGGGTATTTGTGAAACAATTGCGATCGGCAACTACGCCAATGACCACCACTACCCCAGTGGCGACATTCCTCTGCAACCAAAATCCATCCGCTGGGGCGGGCGCTGGACGGGAACTCCGTTTACCATTCCTTACAGCGCGCTAATTCCTGCGATTACAGACGGTTTGCTAGTCTGCGAAAAAAATATTTCCGTCTCTCACATCGCCAACGGTGCAACTCGCTTGCAACCGACGGTAATGAATATTGGACAGGCGGCGGGGATGGCGGCGGCTTTGTGCGCGGAATCTGGATGTCAGCCGCGGGACTTGCCAGTGAGAGTTTTGCAGGAAGCTTTGCTGCAAGATTCCGAGGCGAGTGCGGCGGTTATTCCTTTATTTAATTTGACACAGGGGCGATCGGACTGGCTGGGTTGGCAACGCTATTATCTCGATCGACCTGAAGCATATCCCGCCAGCGGCGAATGTCAGGAGTCAGTAGAGAAACAAAGCAGTCAAACAGCAAATACCCAGAGCCAATTTTCGGGCATTTTCCGTCGCCTCGGCGAACAAGACTGGACACTAACGCTGACAAGCCCCGCATCCTTAGCCGGTCAAACTTGGCAACTCGTGACTTTGGACTCGGAAACCGACAGATTTTTACACAGTTGCGAAACCGAAAAGCCTCTGACAGTATGGGGCAAGCTGAATTCGGCAGGTGCTTGGCTGCTGGCGGAATCCATAGAATTGAAGAGGTAAGGTTTTTTGCAGAGATCCGAAAATTTCACAGAAATTTATCCTGATCGATCGGGGAGAGCCCGTATCAGTTAATAGACACTGACACGGATACTAACCCCATGCAAACTTACACACCAATTGCTTTACACAGTCTTTTGGGCGTTACTTTGAGCGCCACTGTCGTTCGAGCCTTTGAATCCCTAGTCGGACTGCTCGAAGTTGCCACCGCTTCATACATTTTATCCGCCCAAACCGAACAAAGGGGCGATCGTTCTCCAGAAAGAGGCAGCGGACGCCGAGAGTTCATTGAGCCTAATCTTTACACTCATCAACTACAAGCATTTTAATGACATTGGACGACAGCTATTTCCGTTATTGAGTTAGTTTCTGCCGCCAGTGTCGAGCGCTCAATCTGATTTCCTGGGATGCTAGTTTTTCAGGTTTCCAAGGCAACTGCATTTCTTGTTTACAGTCATTAGGCTCTTCTTTTATGTGAGTGATGATAGCATATAAACCTTAAACCGCCATCTATCGAGAGATTGAATCTCCTATTTGGCGGTTTTGTATATTATTGCAACCGTCTGAGTAGTGCAATTATGAATTTTTTTATTAGTGAAGCTAGAGATTTTATTTATTCCCTTTTACATCGACTTATGACTGCTCTCATAGATCAGATGGTACGCATCTAAAGTGTCTGTTGCTACTGGAGGGCGAGAGGGTGAGAAAGGGAGAGGGAAAGATAATTTTCCGCTTTTTATACAAGGATTTTAGGAGACAATTTAAATGCACGATAGATTAACTAAAGCCTGATTTATTCTTCCTTTTTCCTTCTTCTTCCTTCTTCTTCTTCCTTCTTCTTCTTCCTTCTGATTCCTAATTCCTGATTCCTAATTCTATAGTTTGATAATTTCCGGGAAATTCATCCTGATCAACCTGGGTAAATGTCGTATCTCTAAATAGATACTGATACGAATACTACCCATGAAAACCTACACTGCAATTGCTTTACTGAGCCTGTTGGGCATTACCTTGAGTGCCAGGGCCGCTCAAGCTTTTGAATCTCCACTCCCCATGCTCGAAACTGGCACCGCTCAATATATGTTGTCAGCGCAAACTCAACAAAGGGGCGAGCGTGGTCCTGAGAGAAAGCGCATCCGCAGAAATTTTACTGAGCCTACTGTTTACACTCATCCGCTACAAGATTTCTAATGGCACTCGACGCAAGTGATGACCACAACTGAGTTGCTTTGGGCCGGTCATTCGATCGCGCGATCGGATTTTCTGGGATTCTATTTTTTCAGGTTAAGCGACAACTGCACTTTTTGTGGACAGTTCTGAGGAGATTATTTTTTGTATGATAGATGTTAGCATATAAACTGCGAACCGCCATCTACCTAGAGATAGATTCTAGTATGTGGCGGTTTTGTATTGAAAACGCTTCAATTAAACAGGAACTAACCACAGGGCTCTGATCATCTGGGTTTGTCAACCGATATCCCTCGCCCTCCAGGCCTTATTTTGGCGTTGCAGAATTTGAGGAGGATTATTGTGGGGTGTCCTGCCTGCTGTGAAAATACAGCGGACGGGCTACGAGATCCCATCCCACAAAACCATCAAAATCTTCCCGCAATTATGCAACAGCCTTATTTTAGTTGATCAAACCGGGTTTCGGCATCCATGACTATTCAAGAATTAGGGGCTCGGAGTCGCCTCAAATTCCTGGGATCGCAACAGTTATTTACGTTCTCCCCCCCACAGGTAGGGTTTAATTTTCAACCGCTGCACTATAATTAATTTGCGATAACTAACTTATATATAGGTAAACTGTCAGCGCAGAGGGTGCAGCAATCTACTTAAATTGGCCACCAATAAGAACCACTTATGCGGTGTGGATAGCCTTTAAGCCCATGCCCCTGTTACCTCAGGGAACTTAACTAACCTGAATATTAGGGTAGCTGGCAAGCTTTCCGGCGACAGTCGGCTATGCTTGATTCGGCGCTCTCGCAATAATTTAATGGAGGATGACAAAATGCCTCCTAATTTGGCTATTTCGGGGATAGTGATGAAAAATGACTCTTTGGATCTGGTCAAAAGCCTCAGCCCTAGTGCAATGGATCAGATCATGCTATATCTGGCGTTTAGCGCCATGAGAACCAGTGGGCACAGGCACGGGGCGTTTCTAGACGCGGCCGCAACGGCGGCTAAGTGTGCCATTTATATGACTTATATGGAGCAGGACAACAACCTGCGGATGACTGGGCACTTGCATCACATTGAGCCTAAACGGGTGAAGGTGATTGTTGAGGAAGTCCGGGAAGCTCTGACTCAGGGAAAATTGCTGAAAATGTTGGGTTCCCAAGAACCTAGATATTTGATTCAGTTTCCTTATGTGTGGCTGGAACAGTATGGTTGGATGCCGGGACGCCCTCGCATTCCGGGAAACAATTTGACTGTAGATGAAAAAAAATATCTCGAAGGCAAGATTCCTCCGAATCCGCCCGACGCTCAACTGATCAATTCTTTTCAGTTTATGGAGTTGATCGAGTTTCTGCACAGGCGATCGCAAGAAGATATGTCTCCAGAAAGGCGAATGCCTTTGAGCGAAGCTCTAGCAGAACACATTAAGCGGCGCTTGATATATTCTGGGACAGTTACTCGCATTGATTCTCCTTGGGGAATGCCGTTTTATGCCCTGACTCGCGCTACTTACTCTCCCGCAGAGCAGGAAGAGCGGACATTTACTATGGTTGAGGATACGGCTAGATATTTTCGGCTGATGAAGGATTGGGCGGAAAAACAACCGAATGTGATGCGAATTATGGAGACTTTGGATATTCCGCCGGAACGCCTCGACCAAGCCCTTGAGGAATTAGATGAAATTATTCGCAATTGGGCCGATCGCTATCACAAGCGGGGCGAACCGACGATGATTTTACAAATGGTTTTTGGGCCGCAAGACGACGCTTAGTTTGATTAACTATTAATCATTAGTCATGAGTTGATTGCTTGAGACTAATGACTAATGATTAATAGCTAATAAGCTGTTACGCATTTAAATTGGAAAATCGGGACAGGCTAGAAGCCCGTCCCACAAGAGTTTTATTGATTTTTGACACACAGTTTAAATGTAGAACAGCTTAACTCGCGAGGTCGAAACCGGGTTGCTCTGGTAAAATACTGCGTTAAGGCCTTGAATTATCCTAATAAACCCGGTTTCTTGGGTGGCGAATGCGTCCAAGATTAACTAAGCTAAAAAAGCTCTCCAGGTCGCAGCTAAAACGATAGCTGCGATCGCTCCTATGAGTGTATTAAAAAAATTTACCACCTCGTTCGTCAGCCACTCAAACTTTGATTGTACCGTCGCCCCAATGACGCTCTCGATGTTCGTGGCAATAAAAGCTGCAATAACACAAAAAACAATTCCTGTCAAGTCTATTAAACCGACGGCCCAACTTAAAAGCGCAATCAAAATTGAGCCGACAATACCCGCGATCGTTCCTTCCAAACTTACGGCCCCTTCCGTACCTCTAGGTACAGGCTGCAAGCTGGTAATCAAAAAAGTCCGCTTGCCGTAAGCTTTGCCGATTTCGCTAGCGCAGGTATCCGAAAGTTTGGTGCAAAAACTCGCCGCGTAACCCAGCAATAACAGGGAAATAGCATCTTGTGGCACAGGCATCTTGCCTGTCTCTCCTAAAATAGATAATGCCAAAACTCCCAAAGCGCAAAGAGTAGCGGTTAAAGCTGAACCCCAGACATTTTCTGGGCCTCTGGCGCCTGAACGCTTTTCTGCTATGCCTTCTGCTTCTTTTTGGGCTTTGCCGATGCGGGTAACTCCCGATCCGACAAGAAAGTAAAACATCACGACAGCATAGCCTTGCCATCCCAAACAGCCCCAGATGAGCACGCCCAATACCCAGCCGTGAAATTGGCCAGCGGGAGTGAGCAATTTTTTAGGAGCAATGGTGGCGATCGTGAGTAAAACTGTATTTAGGGCGATCGCCACCAACCAAGGATTAGACCAAGATAAATAATTAAAGAACAATTCTGAATTCTGCATTGAGTACCTCCATGAGCCAAGTCTTATTTCATCTTGCCTTTCCCGTGACCGATATTGCCCAAACCAAAGCGTTCTACGTAGACGGACTCGGCTGCCAACTAGGTCGCGAATCGCCAAATTCTGCGATTATGGGTTTGTGCGGCCATCAAATTGTTGCCCACGTCAGCCGCGAACCTTTGACGCCTCAGCGAGGCATCTATCCCCGGCATTTTGGGTTAATTTTTACTTCCGAAGCTGACTGGGAAGCGTTGCTAGAAAAAGCCCAGCAAAACAACTTAAATTTCTATCAAGAACCGAGACGGCGATTTGTCGGTTTGCCTACAGAACACCGTACTTTTTTCTTAGAAGACCCTTTCCACAATATACTTGAGTTCAAGTATTATTGTGAAGCGGAAGCAATTTTTGGTCGCAGCGAATACGCTGAAGTTGGCGATGCTGTTTGATATTTAGTCAGGTAGCAATTTGCCTCCTGTGGGGGCGGGTTTAGGAAATTGTTGGTTTTAGGCAATTACTGTAGGTGAAACCTGCCCCTACAAAATTTGACATTATACAAGAATGAATCAAACGGTTAATCATGAACTTTCAATGGTTCGGAAAGTGCTTCAGCCACAGCTTTTAAACTGCTTGAATGCCTCGCCATCATGGCATGGGCGAAAACCGACAATTTGACTTCTTTTGCAGTAGATATTTGGGAACTAGAAGCGGGTACGATGATAAAATCCCAATCTGTCCAAATCGAAGTAAAATTGAGCTTTTCCAACAAGCCAGCATCTCGATTTAAATCTTCCAGAAAAGCACTGCCAGGACGCATTTGAACGCAGCCTTTTCCCCAGAGAGTGTAAGCCATCCAAGTACCGCTGTGAGGAGAAGATATGGCAATAAAGCGCTGGACTCGGTTAATGCCACCTAACCTTTGCAGGTAGTAGCGAGTTATACCACTTCTCCAAAAATGTGCTACAATAGCACTTCTAGCAAAAGGACGATTGTATGAAAGTAAATTACCAA
>NZ_JAUBPW010000105.1:0-15463 GCF_036700965.1 Microcoleus sp. Pol8_D6
AGCGGCAATTTTAATTTCGTAAATTTTAACTCGATCTAAAATTGTTTGGGCTTCTTGCAAAACCAGTGCTGCCATCTTTTCCATACCATCAAAATCACCATTCAAATAGGCAGCTTCAGCAGCAGCAACATAGAGATTTAGTGTCAATTCATATTGAGTTTGCCAGCAGTTGACTGTCAGTAGCTCAATTCCCATTTGTAGATAGATATTTGCCGCAGCGTAGGCGGTAGAATTTCTAGCCTTACGTCCAGCTTCTAAGTTGAGTTGGGCTAAGGCTGAGCGTTCACTTAATTGATGAATTAACTCAATTCCTTGATTTAAATGCCCGACAATATCAAAAATTTTTTCTTCTATTTCTATCTCGGAAGAACTTTGTAGCAGTAACTGTCCTATTTTTAGATGAGTGGCTTGTTTTTGGTCGTCGGGAATCAATGAATAAGCTGCTTGCTGGACGCGATCGTGCAGGAACTTATAAGTGGGATTAGCAACAGACTGATTCGGGGATTGAGCATCTGCTTGAATGAAGTTATAGCCTTCGGAAATCACTAAAATGAGTCCTTCTTGCAAGGCTTTCCACAGCGCTGATGCCGTTTCTTCTGGTAATTCTTCGCTGACTATTGCCAATGTCTCTAAATCAAACTGCGCCCCAATGCAAGCCGCCAACTTGAGAACATCCTGAGTTTCGGCAGGCAACTTCTGCAATTGCACCGCCATAAACTCCACCACATCCGAGGCGTCGGCAAATTTAACTTGATTAAGATCGCACTGCCACCCCCCTTTACTGGCCCTCTTACTCAGAGGCGATTGAGGGGGGTTAAAAATAATTTGACCATCTTCATGCAACGCCTTGAGGAATTGAGTCGAGAAAAACGGATTACCTTGGGTTTTTTGATAAACCAATTCTGTCAAAGGTTGAGCAAAAGATAAATCGCAAATCAGCGTATCTGCTACCAACTGATTGAGATCTGCTAAACTCAACGGTTGCAGGGTAATCGTATTCACCACTGCCCCAGACTTCACAATCTCATCCACAGTCAACATAAACGGATGAGCCGGTGATACCTCATTATCCCGATAAGCACCCAATACTAACAGATGCCCCGTATCTTCCATCAATAGTTGTAATAACTTCAAAGATGCTGAATCTGCCCACTGCAAATCGTCCAGAAACATCACCAAGGGATGTTCTGCTTGGGTAAATACTTGCACAAATTTCTGCATCAGCAGATTGAAGCGATTTTGTGCTGCACTCCCCGACAATTCTAGTGCAGGACTTTGAGGGCCAATGATGTGTTCTAATTCAGGAATTACGTCAATCAACACTTGCCCGCTCTCGCCTACTGCGGTGAGAATCAGGGTTTTCCATCTGTGTAACTGAGCGTCACTTTCTGATAACAATTGTCCCATCAGTTCCCGAAATGCTTGCACAAATGCACTGAAGGGGATATTGCGCTGGAATTGGTCGTATTTGCCTTTGATAAAATAGCCACGCTGTCGGGCGATCGGCTTGTGGACTTCGTTTACTACTGCGGTTTTACCAATCCCGGAAAAGCCAGCTACTAACATCATTTCGGCACTAGCATTACGAACTCTTTCAAAGGCTGCTAATAGATGATCAACTTCTGTTTCTCTGCCGTATAAGTTTTCGGGAATCAGGAAATGATCTGTAAGGTCCAGCGTTCCCAAGTCAAATTCTTCTATGCTATCGGTTTCTTGTAATTGAACCAGACACATTTCTAAGTCCTGCTTAATACCCAATGCAGTTTGGTAGCGATTTTCCGCATTTTTTGCCATCAGCTTGCTGACAATTTGGGAGACAATTAGGGGAATTTCTGGCTTGATTTCGTGCGCGGGAACTGGTTGTCTGGCAATGTGGCAGTGAACTAGCTCTAAAGCGTCTTCTGTCTCAAAAGGCAGTTTTCCTGTCAGTAATTCGTAGAAGGTGACGCCGAGGGAATAAAAGTCAGTGCGGTAATCGATAGAGCGATTCATCCTACCAGTTTGTTCCGGCGAGATGTAAGCGAGGGTTCCTTCTAAAACGTTGGGATTTTTCAGGGTTGGCATTTCTCGCGTTAGCTGAGTGGAAATGCCAAAGTCGATAATTTTGAGCTGTCCCGTTTCCGGGTTATAAACAATATTTGAGGGGTTAATATCTTTGTGGATGATTTTGGCCCTGTGAATTTGCCCTAAAGTTTCAGTGGCTGCGATCGCCAGGATCAGAAACTCCTTGAGGCTAAACTTTCGCTGCTGCATCCATATTTTCAAGGATTCCCCGCCAAAGTCCTCCACAAAAATCACGAGGCTATTTTGGTATTTTTGCAAGTCATAAACTTGCACGACTCCCGCCTCTTTCAGCTCTCGGGTGATACGGTATTCGGTGCGGTAGCGTAGCAATTCTTGAGGTGTCGGGTAGCTCTCTTTGAGCAGTTTGAGGATGAGCGGTTGGCGATCCGCTTCCCGAAGGGCCCGATAAACCAGAGAGTTAGCACTTTCGTAAAGCAGCTTCTGGACGGCAATGCCTGGAATGGACAGCATATTTATTTTTCTGGTAAAAATTAACGCGCAGTCAAAACACACCCGGTTCGTTGTGTCAAGAATAGCGCTTTAGAAAGGAACAAATTATGTTTTTATAACACACTCTTAGTTTTTCGGCAGGGAAGTGGCTTTCAGGTGGTCTGAGAGAGTAAGGGTAAGGAGTTATCATGCGACGAATCTAAGCCTTGTTAATTTTCAACTCCATGAATTGTCTCCGTTTCGGTTCTCCAAACATCGTTAAAACTTGTCCCACCTCCAGCGCTAAGCAAAATTTTAAATGTATATATTGTCACAGGCAGTTTGTTTAAAACCCCAGACATCAAAGGATTTCAGAACAAACAAAAAAATTGAGAGATCAGCTTTTATTAGAAAAAATATCTTGAGTCGCGATTGTCAAAGTCACGAGGGTGTCCCCCCGCTGGTTCCAATACTATGTGTTTTTCAACAATTAGCATCAGTCCCCCGGAAAGTTCAAGTAAAGTCAAAAAACCAAGGCAAGCTAACGATGCAACATGATGAAATGTAGTCGTTTGTAGGCAATAAGGGAAGCAGTGGAAAGAGCTGCCAATTGATGCCTTAAGCAAAGAAATTCTAGGGGTTTATAGCAATCCTACATGAGTCGTAAATTTTTCACCCCACCCCAACCCTCCCCTTAGTAAGGGGAGGGAGTAAGAAATTCACAAATGATGCGAGGATGGCTATATATAGGAAGTCTAGTTGAAATGGGTGCTAAAGGTTTTTGGGATGCCCTCCCAGGAGTTTACAGACAATGTGCCGTCTATTATACAGATTTTTGGGTCGCATATAAAAAAGTTTTGCCTCCCCAGCGACACAAATCAGTCGGGAAAGATACGGGCAAAACTTCTGATATCGAAAGATGCAAGAACTCCCTGATGTACAGGATATCTCGCTATTGTGGTAAGAAAGAGTCTTTCCTAATCTAAAAAGCTCTCAAATCATGTGGGAGCTTTGTGGTATTTTATTCATCAATACAACGCTTCTTTATCCCTAAAAGGATTAAGAATTTTTCCTTGCTATGCAGGACTACCAGACTTTGTTCTGATGATTTTGGAGATTCATTTATCTACTTCCGCTTACCCTTCCCCGCTACAAACTCCCGCAGCCGGAGTAAACTAGCGGTTTGCCCCAAATTCAGCGGCAGCAGCGACACTCCCTCCAAGCGAGACTGCACCCAACCGTCGCCCCAATACCACTCGTGAAACCCGTCAATTCCCTGACTCAATAACAGCCGCAGACAATTGTGCTCAACAATATCAACGTGATGCTGAACTGCCACGGGGCCCAGCCAACTTGTAAAGGTCAAACCTTGAGCAAATTCTTCCGGCAAACCGCTAGACAACTGCTGCGGCCACAGCCACTGCTGCAATTGACTCGGACGCAACAAGCTGTCTCTAATCGCTGTTTCGGAAGCTTCAAGCTCAATCCGCAGGTTGCTTTGTTGAAAATTACCGAGCATAAGAATTTTAGATATAACTGCAAGTAACTTTAATGTAACTTATTGGACTGGTTCTAACCTCTTATCGGCGGGCAAGATGCCCACCCCACAAGCAGAAAATTTATCTGTTGTGGAACAGGCCGGAAAGCCTGTTCATGTCCGGGCGGGCTAGGAGCAACGGCCCACAAGCAGAAAATTCACTCTTTGTGGAACAGGCCGGAAAGCCTGTTCTTAGAAAATAGTGCAAAATGTTCGATCGCACATCACCGTCCATCCACCTTCATCTACACTGAAAAATTTAAGATCTTCGATCGCACCCATCGCCCCAGACCCGATTTTCGTATCGAACTGTTAAGCTCTGTTTCATTTCATTGAAATCTCCCCAGCTTCACCCCACCGCATCCAAAGTCCGTGATACCATCACACCTGAGTAATGCCTATAGAAAAAAACTGGAGAGAAAAGCTTTGACACTAAGGGTTGCAGTAGTAGGTTCAGGCCCTGCGGGTTCTTCCGCCGCCGAAACATTGGTAAAAGCAGGCATCGAAACATACCTATTCGAGCGTAAATTAGACAACGCGAAACCCTGCGGTGGGGCGATTCCCCTGTGCATGGTCAGCGAATTTGACTTGCCACAAAGTATTATTGACCGCCAAGTCAGAAAAATGAAAATGATCTCCCCCTCCAACGTCGAGGTGGACATCAATATTGAAAACGCACATGAATACATCGGTATGTGCCGCCGTGAAGTGCTCGATGGCTTCATGCGCGATCGCGCCGCTTCCTTGGGTGCGAAACTGATTAACGGCACCGTTCACAAATTAGAGATTCCCGCCAACAACACAGACCCCTATACTCTCCACTATGCCGACCACTCCGACGGCAGCGCAATGGGAATTCAGAAAACTCTGAAGGTGGATTTAGTAATCGGGGCTGACGGCGCTAACTCCCGCGTAGCAAAGGCGATCGACGCTGGCGACTACAATTATGCGATCGCCTTCCAAGAGCGCATCCGCCTGCCAGAAGATAAAATGGCTTACTACGAAGACTTAGCCGAAATGTATGTCGGCGACGACGTATCTACCGACTTCTACGCTTGGGTGTTCCCCAAATACGACCACGTAGCCGTTGGTACCGGCACGATGAAAGTCAATCAAGCCAGCATCAAAAAGCTGCAAGCAGGCGTTCGCGCCCGCGCTGCCAAAAAACTGATGGGCGGTGAGATTATTAAAGTAGAAGCTCACCCCATCCCGGAACATCCGCGTCCCCGCCGGGTTGTCGGCCGAGTTGCTCTCGTAGGCGATGCCGCAGGTTATGTTACCAAGTCTTCTGGCGAAGGTATCTATTTTGCCGCTAAGTCTGGCCGGATGTGCGCCGAAACTATTGTGGAGATTTCCAATAAAGGCGCGCGCATTCCGACTGAAGAGGAAATTAAGATTTACCTGAAGCGGTGGGATAAAGCCTACGGCATTACTTACAAAGTTCTGGACATTTTGCAGCGCGTGTTCTACCGTTCCGACGCTACTCGCGAAGCTTTTGTGGAAATGTGTGCCGATCGCGATGTGCAAAAACTCACATTCGATAGCTACTTGTATAAGACAGTAGTACCGGCCAATCCCTTCATTCAGATGAAGATTACTGCCAAAACCATTGGTAGCTTGTTGCGCGGCAATGCTTTAGCGCCTTAATTCCCTGCGGTTTAAACGCACTTTGTATAAAAAAGCGGGCAGTTTTGTGACTGCCCGCTTTTTTTTGATCTAAGATAACGAACCGCGAAGGCGCTAAGGGCGCGAAGCAAGAGGAAGAGGAAGAAGAAGAATTGTTAGTTCAAGTTCAATTGCACTAAGGTATCGGGGGCGAGGAAGTGGGAAATGTGATAAGCTCGCTCTTCTGTTTTTAGCAGGATTTTTTCGTAGAGGTAGCGGGTAGCTCGATCGCCCAAACTTTCTGCTTGTCCTGCTTGACGCCGCAGCAAACCGAGGATAGCTTGCTCTGCTGCCAAATCGTGTTCCAGCATTTGGCGACAGGAATATACGCCGTCGGCTTCCGGATCAAAACAGCACAGCTCGGCTAACTTGCTAAAGCTAGCTGCCGGTATGCCACCCAACCCGTTTAACCGTTCGCCCAACTCGTGGACGCTATCTTGAGCTTCTCCGTAGCTTTCTTCAAAGAATTTGTGCAAGGAGTAAAATTCTGCCCCTTCCACCACAAAATGATGTTTTTGATATTGCAGGTATAGAGCCTGAAAACTGGCTAGCAGCGCGTTCATTCCTTCACAAATCGGTGCTGTGACTGAATGTTCCAGTAGAACTGGGTTTTCGGCTATGTGGCCAAACGGTCTCAATGCACTCTGAGTCTCAGCCATGTGTGTTCTCCTCTCAATAGGCAGTTTTGTTGCCAATAGAGTCAGTCTAGCACTGTAAATTTACCAGTCAAGCAGCGTCTGCCTCGATAGTAGAAGATTTTATAGAGTAGGAAATTTTTTTTGTAAACCTATTGAGAATTATTAGCAGTTGGGTTATGCTTGAACAAGATCCTCGTTATGAACGCTTCCTGAAAGTGGGGCGAACCTTCTGAAGGCAGAAGGCAGAGGGCAAAAGGCAGAATTTTTCAGGAAGGGCTTTTGATCATCTTTGATGTTCTGCTGAAATCTGGCTTTTAACTTCTACCCGCTACCATTGAGGGTAAAACTTAATGCAAATTATTACTGTTGTTACAAAATGAATCCAGCAGATCCAGAATTAGAAGTTTGTGACATTGTGCAAGTTAGTTGGCTAGATAGGTGGCAAGTTTACAAACGCTTGCAAGAACTAGAAATTCCCTGCTGGTGTGCGGTTGACCAACCTTTGCGGGCAAAAGTCAATACTGTTAAACAAGCGGCTCAGTTAATGAGCGTGTTGAGGCAAGTCAGTGCCCCTCGATGCGAACTCGTGCAGTGGCTGGAATACTGCTGGCAAAGGGGCTAAAGGAAGCAGGAAGTTAGGGAAAGAGCAGCGTACAAGATGTAACGGATGTAACTGATTTAAAGGAGTTATAACAATGTATAAATCTGGCAAGCACGTTTCCGAATTCAACTTAGAGGGAGAAATCCTCGGCTTGATTATTGAAGATGGCTGTAAACTTAAATATTTGCGAATTAGTAGCGATCGCGGAGTAGAATATCTTGTTAAACTTTGCAAGGAATTGCGGGCATTTCTGTCGCCTATTTTGACACCGGGGTTGAGAGTTCAAGTTGTAGGTGAGAAAGAACTCAATTTGAAAAACGGTAAAATAAAACTTAAAGCTCGCAGCCTCAAGCTGGCTCAGGGTAACAACGATCGATCGCCAGAATTGCTCGACTCGACCAATGGGCCTGTTGCGGTATTGACATCCGACGATCGCGCGATCGGCAAAAGCGAATTCACCTCTCCCACTGCGGCTCAAACTGTAAAAGCTCCGGCAAAAACCCAAACCAAAATATTAGTATGTCAAAAATCCGACTGCCTGAAGCGGGGCGCTGGAGGAGTCTGTAAAGCTTTAGAAAATGCTTTGAATGCGCGCGGTTTAGAAGACAAAGTGACTGTACAGGGAACCGGATGTCTCAAACAGTGTAAAGCGGGCCCAAATATAATTGTGATGCCGGACAAAACTCGCTACAGCCGCATTGCACCCGCAGAAGTTCCAGCAATCATTGACAAACATTGTGCAGTTGTTAAAGCTTAGGCGATCGCACGCATACCAAAACAGTGCGTTAGACATCAGGAAAAATTATTTTGATAGGACTCTGGACCAAAAACTCACTGAGGGGCTTCCTTCGGGAGAATATCTAAGGATAGACTGTATCTGAGACCCTGTGAGTATTGGGATAAAAAGCCATGTCAGAAGCTGATCTTCGAGCCCATCAGCACCAACCGTACCCTGCTGTTCCATCCGATACCGAACCATTTCAGTCAGATTTTGCTGCTGCTGGGGGTTTTGAGCCGATCGCCCCCGATGCGACAGACACTCCCGCAACGGTTCCCCAACAGCCAGAAGAAGACTGGCAAACAGTAGATTTTCCCAACGCCATCAGCGTAGATGCAATTCCCACAACACCTGAAACAAAAAATTCGCCCTCTCTGACACAGCCAACTGAGGCGGGCTCGCCCCCGATTTCAGAGAATCTAAAAAATATGCTTGGGAATGCCGAACAGGCCAAAGGCAAAGGATCAACCCCAGTCACCCTCATGCAAGCGCTGCACGAATGCAACCGCGACCTTTTGCAGCGCATCGCCCAGCTAGAAACAGCTCTTGAAGAGTCCCAAAAAACCTTGCAGAATCGCGAAGCTTTGCTAGAACAGCGGACTGCAGAACTCGAAAATACTCAAGAACAATTGACGCGGCTGTTTGGCAAAGTGGAAGTTTCCCATCAAACCCTCCAAAGTCAAGAAATTTTAGTAGAAAATTTAAGAAGTCAGTTGGCAACCAGCCAAGTCAGGCTAGCGACTGTTGAGCGAGAATGTGCGTCTACTGTGCAGCGCTACAACGAACAGTTACAGCAGTTAGTAGCAACAGAAAATATTTGCAGGGAATTGCGAGCCCGCTTGCACCGCCAGCAGCGCCACACTCTGCAATTCAAAGCTGCCTTGGAAAGAAGTTTGGACAGGCCGCAGGTAAAGTCACCGAGGATTGAGCCGCCTGACAATAATCTGGACACCGCCAGCGCACAATTAGAATCTTTGCTCGCGGCGGTCAAAAGCTCTCAGATGCCGGTGCCGCCAGCCTTCAACGCTTCCCCTGTCCAACCTTGGTCGGAACCAGAAGAGCTTCCAGAGGTAGCCGCTGCTGTTGAGGCGATCGAGCCTGAAGCCCCAGCCAATCTGGAACTCAACAAATTAGCCGAAGTATCCGGCATTCAATTGCAGAAGAGCGAAACCTACCAACCTGATGAGCCGGCAACAGACTCGGCCGAACCGGTTGCGGAACCTGAACTGCCAATGGCTGAGCCTGAACCCGAAACTGCTACCAAAGTGGACGCCCAAGAATTGGCCAGGGCTTTTCAAATTTTGAACTCTGTTGAAACCTTTGGCATTCAAGAAGTGCGATCGAGTGTGGCAAAACCTACAGCAGTCCCCCAACCAGACTGGCTGAGCTTGATTGCCAGTCCGCTGCGGGCTTCTAAAAAACGCCGATCGCTAGCTGAAATTGAATTGCCGAGTTTTCGATAGCGAACTGAAGTTGCTAGTTTTGAGTCCACACTCAAAACTCAACACTCTTTTCTCCCCTTTCCCATGCCATAGGTGAGAGCATAGCTGGTAGCCAACAGCCACAGCCAAACAGCCGGATACCGGGGTTCCAACCAAGGCTGTACCCTGCGGGCGAAGCTGGGAAGCCATCCGAAGAGCAAACTGGCCAAAGCCAACAGAGTAAAATTCAAGTAACTTCCCAGCCAGCGCCAAATATCCCCCAAGGTGACAAAATCTAAAATCCACAAGAGGAGAGAAGGGTTTTTTCCGGCTGCTTCGATCGCCAGTCGATTGAAAGTTAGCCAGTCGGTTCTGTCTTTAATAAAAGTTTCAGCTACGGCGAGTTTTTGTGCTGCCAAAATACCGAAAAAGGTATTGAGAATTGAATTAATTCTTTGAGGTGGCAAACTGCTCCCGGTAGGAACCATCATGCCTTTAGAAAATAGCCAAGTTACTGAAACATTGCTCTGGTAGGCGCGAATTTGGTTTAAGTGATTTGCCGTCAGCAAATTGTGCTTTAAAGCTGTATCCAACAGGTCTGTTAAGCGGAAAAGATTGCGGACAAGGGAGCCGAAGCCTGTGAAAACGAGGGGAGATTGCAGAGATGCTGCGTCGCCGATCGAGACTAGGCGATCGATCGCCACAGAGCGATCACCGCTGTTGCTGCTAAAATGCCCCGGAATATAACCAAAGGTCGGTTTTTTCCACACCAATTTATCGACATCGCAGCGACGGTATTCCGGCAAAATTGCGAAAAAATCCTCGTACATTTCCAGCAAAGAACCGGGGTTCTCTGGATGTACTTGGTGGTAGTGAAATAGATAAACTGTCAGTTCTGTGCCGGCGCCAGGAAACAACTCCCAAATGAGCTGGCGTCCGCGGGAAACGTCCCCGTGAGTGTGGAGTACATCCCCGTACTCGGAATCCCATACTCCCGGCTCAAATCCTCCGTCGATGACTGCTCCCACTGTCGGACAAACGCTGTCAAAAGTGCGCCCTTCGTTCAATTGCCAAGCGATGGGAGAAGCCGAACCCATTGCATCCACCAGCAGCCTTCCTAATGCAGTGCGATCGGCTTTGGTCGGCAAGTGGTGGCCTTGAACTACTACTTTTTCCGCTGCAACATCGGCTCTAACAAAGTCAGTTTCGTCCCAGATTTCTCCACCAGCTTCTGTTAGCTTAACTCCCGCTAAATTCAGCAACTTCTCCCCGTCCAAAGCTACATTGAGTACCTTTGGTGTGTGCAGAACTGGTGCTTGAGCCACGGGTGGATTGTTAGCATCAAAAAACTTGTTGTAGCCATCTTTGTATTCTCTGGCAATCAAAGTTTCTATTTCTGCAGCAGTAAATAAACCCAAATCAATTAAGCTTTGAATTTCGTCCCGTGAAATATTCCACTCGCGATTCATTCGCCCGAAAGGCATTCGTTCAACTAGCAGCACCCGGTAGCCCAATCTCGCCATGACTGCGGCGTGAATCACTCCCAAGGCCCCGCCAATATAAATTAAGTCATAAAAAGTATCCCCAACATCCGACACCGAAACTGTACTTTTTACCTTCTTCTTAACATCCGTTACATCCGTTACATCCGTTACAGAATCCGTTGCCGAACCCTCTTCCTTCAAAAACACTACTTGTTTTGGCGTTTGAGGATTGCGAGTGCCTTCGCGCCAACGCTGTTCCCACCAGTAGACGCGCTTGAGGTCGTATTCGCCTTGAGGCATTTTTTGGAAGTATTTGACGGTGAGGGGGTAATAGGGGGCAAGAGCATCAAAAATTGACTGTTTGGAGAGGTCTATAACAGGGGGTTCCCGGTAGTGATCGGGAAACTTGTTTCTTACAGCAAGATTCAGAGCTTCCAGGAACTTTTTTTCTCCCGCAGGCGCCTCTTCTAGACGAAAGACTTTTAAATAAGTGGTGCGTTGCAGTGACCAGACAAAGGTGGAAAGTTCTGTCGATCGCCAATTTTGGTTTCCTGAATTGGTGTCAGCCAAGGCGGGTTTTGGATTGGCATTTTGAGTTCCAGACTTCTGAACCTCGGCTGTTGTGGCTGGTGAAAGCAGGCGAAAGCCGTCAGCAGTAATAATTTTTTCTCCGATTCCGGGATCGAATTCGTGCTGCAACCAAGTGCAGACGGCTGCTGTATCCGGTGTCGGGACTTCTAGATAAAGAATTTCTTGCATGATTAGGCTCTCAATTCTGAATAAATTAATAAAGATGGGGGAGTTGACAAGGGAGCAAAGTAGGCTATACTCCCGAATACTTATTGAGTTTTAAATAAGTTTACAATGTTCTCAGATTTTTAGGTTTTCGATCGCTCTTGCTCTCGGTTGGCCCGCAGTGGCTGAATATCTACTCCTTTCGGTATGCACTTCTATGAATTATCCCATTCCTACGAATCCTCAAGAAATGATTGCTTTGCGACAGCAGCCGCTGAATGAAGAATTGGTGGCGTCGGCGATCGCGGGTGTGATTCAAATAGCTCGATCGCGATCTCAGTCTTTGGATGAATTGAAGGCTGAGGTACTCGCCGACGACAATCTGCTCGATTTTGCTCAGAGGCTATGGCTGAGCGACATTGTGGCTCAAGCTTGGAACAATTTGCCTTAGACTAGACTGCTGCTAAAAGATCTACTTCATTAGAGGTGAACTTAAAATGGTACAAACAAGATTAAAATCCTTAACTTTAGAAGAGTTTCTCCAACTACCCGAAACCAAACCTGCCAGCGAATACATTGATAATCAAATTATTCAGAAGCCCATGCCACAGGGGAAACACAGTGCGACTCAATGTGAACTAATTATTTTCATTAACGCTATATTAAAACCCAAAAAAGTTGCACGAGCATTTCCAGAACTCCGGTGTACCTTTGGCGGAAGGTCAACAGTGCCTGATGTTTCAGTATTTGTCTGGAACAGAATTCCCGCCGATGATAACGGCGAAATTGCTAATGTCTTTCCCATAGCTCCTGATTGGACAATTGAGATTTTGTCGCCAGACCCAAGTCAAACTAAAGTTACTAAAAATATTCTGCACTGCTTAAATCATGAAACTCAAATGGGCTGGCTGATCGATCCCGACGAACAATGCGTTTTTGTTTATGTTCCCCAGCAACAGACAGCAGTATTTGATGAACCAGAAATGCTGCTACCTGTGCCGTCCTTCGCTAACGAACTGCGCTTGAGTGTCGGAGAATTATTTGGCTGGCTGCTGAAATAATCTTCGGAAGGAAGAGGGAAGAAGGAAGAAGGAAGAGGGAAGAAGGAAGAGGGAAGAAGGAAGAAGAAAGAGAGTGATTTTGACACGGCTACACGGATTAAATACTGCCAACAGTCAACAGTCAACTAACTAACGCAACTCAACTTCTCGCTTGACTTCTGCCAAAACTCGATCGCCCCGCGTCAATCGGTATTCGGCCCGCCAAACTCCCGGAATCAGAGGAGAATTTGTACTGTTTCTTTTGCCGACATAACCCAACCAAGTGCGGCTGGGGGCTTTAATTTCATTGGTCTGGTCAGCGATGGTTGTGCCGTTGGGTGCAAATAATTTGTATTGTTCGCGATCGCCCTTGAGCACTCCGTAACTTTGCACCCAAAACAACAAAGCTGGACTGTTTGCAGGGAGTTGAGTCTCGGAAAATTGTCCTTCCCAGACAGCGTTCTCGTCCGGCGGCTTATTGGCAAAACCAGCGCGGATTAAACCTGTGGAAATATAGTCTAGAGGCTTGTCCCAAATAGGATTGCGGGCGATGTTGCAGCCTACCTTCGCGTCGGGCCCGACAAACGGATCTACGGGCTTGCCTTGATAGCGAAAAGTTACGTGTACGTGGGGGAAAGATGCCATCCCAGAGTTTCCCACCATGCCCAAAACTGTGCCTTTTTGTACCTGCGTACCCGGTTTGACGGCAACGCTGCCTTTGCGGAGGTGGCAGTATTGGGCTTCCCAACCACCGCCGTGGTCGATTACCATGCCGTTGCCGCATTCTGTGCCTGCGATGCTGGCTTTGTCTGTATCGTTTTGTAAACGCCGATCGACCACACCATCTCGCGATCGCAAAACTTTGCCTGCTGCGGAGGCAATAACTGGCACTCCTTTTGCCATTGCTTTGGCGTCGGGAATGGCAAAATCTGTGCCGTCGTGGCCGTCGTAGGTTTGGCGCCCGCAGCCAAAATCTACGGCGGTGGGGCCGGGTTCTCGATCGAAATACAGCAACACAAAACAGTCTTTTCCTAGGGTACAGTCGATCGGCTGACCGAATTGCGGGTTGTTCGGCTTTTGGGCGACTGCGGTCGAGACGAGACGCTGGGCGATCGTGTGGGCTTCGGCGATCGGGGCATTTACTCCGCTTTTAATAGCACAACTAGAAAGATTTGTCAACCCCACGGCCAACAAAATTGCAGAAATGTGTTTTTTTGATAGTATAGTCATTCGCAGGTTGGAGGTAAAAGCTGAGGTGGGTAGTGAAAAGCCAATTAATCATTCAGAATATAGTTGCCAAAGCATCTAGACGATTGGTAAGGCTTTTTCGTTTCCTATATTTGTTGTATTATTTTGAGTTGGAAATTTAAAATTTTTAATTAATTCAAGAATGCGTTCTAAAATTCGATCGCTCATTTCAATAATTCGGCTGGCCGGGCTTGCTGTTGCGGCTTTGGGGATGTGGGGATTTGCCACCATTGCCGAAGACGTGTTGGAAAAAGAAAGTTACGTTTTCGATACCTCTATTTTACTAGCTCTGAGGCAATTGCACACTCCGTTGCGCGATCAAATAATGCTGGGCTTTACTTTTTTGGGCGAGCCGAAGTTGCTACTCGTGATTTGTCTGATTTTGGGTATTATTTTGCTAGCGCGCAATCACCGATCGGAAGCTGCAACTATTGCGTTCGCCGGTGGGGGAGCGATCGGTTTAAATTTACTGTTAAAAAAACTTTTTGCCCGTGATCGACCTCAACTTTGGGAGCGCGTTGTTAATGTAACATTTTACAGTTTTCCTAGCGGCCACGCAATGATTTCAATGGTTATTTACGGTTTGCTAGGATATTTTTTGGGTGTACGCTTTCCCAAGCAGCGCTGGTCGATTTACAGCTTGACAGTGGTATTAATTGCTGCTATTGGTTTGAGCCGGCTTTACCTAGGAGTTCACTGGCCTACCGATGTTATTGCTGGTTATACGGCTGGTTTGGTGTGGCTGATTACCTGTATTATTACTTTGGAAATATGGAAGGAATTGCGTTCTTTGACTACGGCTTCTAAAGAGGAGTTTTTGTCACCGGAAAATTCTCAAGAATAATTTTTAATCTTCTACTCAAGACTGACTATTAGCTTTTGAGTAAAACACAGGGCAATTCCTTTTTCGTAGTAAGCAGCCTCGTTAATGAAAATCGGATAAACGGTTGATTTACCTTCATACAATACCGACTCACCATCTAAGGTCAAAAACATCGGATCGCCGGGATTTAGGGCTTCATAATCTCTGAATTGCAGATGAGGATGAATCATTGCCTGAATTTCTCGGTTCTCGTTTCTGGGATAGTCGATCGCCCGAATGCTTTGATAAATAGTCAGGGGATTCTTTGCAGCAGGCATTTTGCCTTGATTGTAGGCTTCTACACAGTCTAAGATTGTGCCGACAACTTGCTCAGTTTGCTGAAATAAAGACGCATCCAAGACGCCTTGCGGCACTGCACCAACTTCCAGCGTACCGCCTAATTCGGAAAGCGATCGCAGTAAAGGACTATCATGATTCTTGGTTGCCGAAGCGAGTACCTTGAGGTGGGGATACACAGAGGTTAAATAAGCTGCTAGTTGCAGGTTAAATGGATGATGGCTGGCGAGAATAAATGTTAGCCCCATGTTGGATGTGGTGCTGTGCAAATCGATAATTAAGTTTTGCTGCTGAGTAATATTGGAGCTAAAAATGCCGTAGATTTCTTTCGCCCGCTGCGCTTCATAGCTGGAGAGATGGGGATTTTCTAAATCTTGCTTTCTAAAGCAGCGGTTGAGGTCGATATCGACGTAGCGTGTCCCGATTTCGCAAGCTTTGGGATTGGCTAGCAGGGTGATAGTTTCAAAAGTCGATCGCCCAATTAACTCTGGCGCGCGATCGAATTTCCTCACCAGGTAAATTCCTGTGAGTTCGTTTCCGTGGGTTCCTCCCACTATGGCAACACGTTTAATTTGATTCATAAACAAATAATACCAATTCTCCAAAATTATGCTACAGTATTTAGTGCCGATAGAATATAATCCCATCCCGTGATAGATGCGAT
>NZ_JAUBPW010000147.1:0-3028 GCF_036700965.1 Microcoleus sp. Pol8_D6
CTTCCTCTGCCGTGTGCCCCATGCTCATGTAGACCTGCGCAAAGTTCTCGAGCAGGGTGGGGTTGGGGGAGATATTGAAACCACCCATGGGCACGCGCGTCATCGACTCAACCCCCGCACAGATAAAGGCCTCGCCGGCGCCGAGCATGATTTGCCCTGCCGCGAAGTGCACGGCAGTCATCGACGAGCCGCAGAAGCGGTTGACCGTCGCTCCACCGAGGGTTTCCGGGAAACCGGCGCGGAAGCTGGCAATGCGGGCGATATTCATGCCCTGTTCGGCTTCCGGGTAGGCGCAGCCCATGATCACGTCTTCGATCTCTGCTGGATCGAGGTCGAGCTTGTCCACCAGGCCGCGCAGCGTCTGGGCAGCGAGATCGTCCGGGCGGAGGTTGATCAGGGAGCCTTTCTTGGCGAACTGAAAGGCGGAGCGAGCAAAACCTGCGATGACGATGGATGGCATGGTGGAGTTCCTCATGGTGATTGGCGCGATGGCAAAGCCAGGCTCAGCCGGGCATGTTGAGAATCAGGCAGGTGGTTGAGCCCACGGCATACAGGCGGTCGTCGACATCATAGATACGCCCCTCGGCCAGTGCGGTGGTGCGGCCGAGATGGACGATGCGCCCCTCGGCGCGAATCGGGCCGATTTTCTTGCTCAGGGCCCGGATATAGCTGATGCGCAGGTCGGTGGTGGTGTAACCCTGGCCGCGTTGCAACTGCGTATGGATGGCGCAACCCATGCAGGAGTCGAGCAGGGTGGCGGCGTAACCACCGTGTACGCTGCCCAGGGGATTGTAGTGACGTTCATCGGGCGGGCCCTGAACGAGAACACGACCGGGTGACCACTCCAGCGGGATGAAATCCAGCAGGTGACCGATGGGCGGCGAGGGCAGTTCACCGCGTCCGATACCGTCAAAGAACTCCTGCGGTAGCAATTCGCTGACCTGCGCCAGGCTCATGCTGCCGGGTGCACCAAGGCTGGCGCGCATGGCCTGTTCGGCGGCGATCCATTCAGCCAGTTTTTCTTCGTGTGATGGAGTGCTCATGGGGGCCTCTGCTTGGGTCGGTGTTTTATATTTCGAGCGTAATTTTATTGTTTACATTACGACTGAAATATTAATAAATGGCAAGCCACTGCCGCTGAAAATTAAGGGACACGCCATGCACGCTCATCCACTACCGTCGCGCCGCCTGCTGTTGATGCTGGTGGCGTTGACGGCCCTTGGCGAAATCTCCACGCAACTGATCATTCCCAGCCTGGGCGCTATCGAGCTGATCATGTCCGCACAACCGGGTAGCAGCCTGCTGGCGTTGTCGGCTTTCGTCGCGGCGTTTGGCCTGGGGCAGTTATGGCTTGGTCCCTTGTCGGACCGCATCGGCCGGCGTCCGGTGCTGATCGCCGGGTTGCTGGTCTACCTGCTGGCGACCCTGTGGATGCTGCTGGCCGGCAGCATGGGTGAATTTATCGCTGCCCGTGTGTTGCAGGGCATTGGTGCCTGTACGGCGCTGGTGTTGGCGCGGGGGGGGGTGCGGTTGGTGGTGTTTGGGCAGGTGTTTCCGCAGGGATTGGCGCGGGCGCGGGTGTTGGTGCAGGTGTTTCCGCAGGGATTGGCGCGGGCGCGGGTGCGGGTGTTGGTGCAGGTGTTTCCGCAGGCGTTGGTGCGGGCGCGGGCGCGGGTGTTGGTGTTTCTGCAGGGATTGGCGCGGGTGTTGGTGCAGGTGTTTCCGCAGGCGCGGGTGCAGGGCTTGGCGCGGGCGTGGGTGCAGGTGCGGGTGCGGGTGCGGGTGCAGGTGTTTCCGCAGGTGTTTCCGCAGGCGCGGGTGTTGGTGCAGGTGCGGGTGCGGGTGTCGCAACATCAATACTAAAAGTACCCAAACTGCTAGCAGCAGCAAAATTACCGCTAGCATCCTTCACCTGCGAGGCTTGCAAACTCACCGTGTAAGTACCATTATCAGCATTATCCCAAGTTCCCCCAGGCGGCGTAAACGAATATGTCGCTGTTCGCGGGGTACCATTGCTATTAACATCAACACTAACAAAGGTAGCAGGAATAGCCCCACCTGACCAATTTATAACAACGTCAGAATTATCTAAACTACTAACATCCACTCCACCACTATCGCTGAAAGTAACTGTCAATGCCTGACTTGTACCACCTGCTGTAGTAATGTTAGGAATTGCCCCTCAATTAGCAGTAAGTGCAGTGAGATCAGCAGTACGAGTCAATGGAATGGCTGCGGTGTTGTTATTACCAAAAGTATCCGTAGCTGTGGCAGCAAGTACATCAACGGTGACAGCGCCATCCCCAGTAGGGGTGACATCAAATGTGTAAGTTGTGGCATTAACTGGGACAAAGTTTCCGACAGTCGCATTGGCGACGTTGATATCAGTATTATCGAAACCGGTGACATCTTCACTGAATGTGGCTGTGACGCTAAATGGTGCGTTGAGTGTAGTTGGGGAAGTTGATGTTAAGACAACTGTGGGGACTGTAATATCAGCAGTACGAGTCAGTTGCGTGGCTGCGGTATTATTATTACCCCCAATATCAGTGGCAGCAGCAGCAGGGACATCAACTGTGACAGGGCCATCAGCATTCGGAGTCACATCAAAGGTGTAAGTTGTGCCGCTACCTGTGAAATTACTAATCGTACTGTTAGTAAGATTAACGTCGCTGGCAATAAATCCTGTGACGCTTTCGCTGAATGTTGCTGTGACTAAAAATGGTGCGTTTGTGGTTGTTGGGGATGCGGATGTTAAGGCAACTGTTGGCGCTGTAGCATCATTCGTGCGAGTCAGTTGTGTTGCGGTGGTATTGTTATTATCCGCAATATCAATGGCTGTAGCAGCAGGGACATCAACGGTGACAGGGCCATCAGCATTCGGTGTAACGGTAAAATTATAAGTCGTGCCGCTACCTGTAAAATTGCTAATCGTACTGTTAGTAAGATTCACGTCGCTGGCAATAAATCCTGTGACGCTTTCGCTGAATGTTGCTGTGACTAAAAATGGTGCGTTTGTGGTTGTTGG
>NZ_JAUBPW010000106.1:0-15267 GCF_036700965.1 Microcoleus sp. Pol8_D6
CGCTTTTACCAACAAGGTATGCGGGCTGCAACCCTGATTCGGTCTATCTCTTAGGCATCTTTGTCACCCCCCCAGGTTTTGGTGTCGGCGTTTTCACAGTTTCCGGCTTGGATGTCGGCACTGCCGAAAGCAGTGACTGCTTAGCGGTTTGAGAGGATACTAGCGGAGCGCTTGGGGCCGGAAGCGCCACTGAAACTTGCTGAGACGGAGGGGGCGCGGTGACGCCAACAAGCACAAACGAAGCCGCCATCAACCCGCCGTACATCGCGATCGATCGCTTGCGGGTTGGTGCGCCCACCCATTTCGGATTAACAATACCCAGGAAGAAGGCAGGGATCGACAATAGAAAGCTTAAGAGGAAAAAATTAAACATAGCGATTTTTAGTAGCAGTAAAAAAGAGAAGTCATCCAGGACGCAGACACCCGGTTTCTTTTACCAAAATCCGAGGTGAAGCACGAAGGATATCTGTTTAAAGAACCTAATTTCTTTAATCCCTGTGCGTCAGTCCTGAGTTAACTTGCTTATTTATCTGCCGGCCAACTCACAAATCCCTATGATTTACGAAGTAAACTAGAACGTTGGACACCCGACCCTAGTGCAGCCCGGTTTCTGAGTGTATCTCTCCTTACTAAGCCCACGATTTTTCCCTACTGTTTGCGATCGCACTCCGACGCCTATAAACCGGGGTTTTTAATTGCAGTAAACGAGTAGAACCAAGTATTTTTCTTAAAAAACTACGTTTCTGGCCCCAACCGGCCGTGAGTCCTGGTAAAATTTCTTGTAATGCTGCCAAAAAAGTGAAATGCATACCCAGCTACCTTCAGCGCAAAGGTGCGCTTACCCTCAATTCTGGCCATTCAGTTGAGGCCAGCAGCCCCGATGAAACTGTTTGTGGCGCTTTAGGTGCTGTAACCCCAAGCAAAACGAACGAAACTGCCATCAAGCCGCCGTACAAGGCAGCCGATCGCTTGCGAGTTCCCAGTCCCACCCATTGAGGATTTAGCAGACCCAGACAAAAAGCCGGTGTGGAAAACATGAAAGTTAATACAAACAAGCTGGACATCACGCACCTCCGACTACCGAATTGCAGCGATTAATTACTTTTATCTCCAATTAATAGCTCACAAATCCGCTTAAAAAAGTGGTAATTTAGGATTTATAACTTGAGAATTATTGATGTTTATCAAACAATAATAAAATTTTTTAAATCTCTTACTTTAGGTAGTTGTTAAAAAAATAAGAGCTTTCTAGACACTCCAAAAATTTAGCTTAAAATAAACACTAAATTCCTTACTCAAAATATGAAAGTCCGCTTTAATGTAGTGCGCCAAAATCAAAACGAGGCTCGTCGGGTTCACACTTACACCCTAGATGTGGAAGAGAGCAATACCATCCTAGACTGCCTCAACAGTATTAAGTGGGAACAGGACGGCACTTTAGCTTTTCGCAAAAATTGTCGCAATACAATTTGCGGCAGTTGTTCTATGCGAATTAACGGTCGCTCAGCATTAGCTTGCAAAGAAAATGTAGCCAGCGAACTCGCAAGACTGCAAAAAATAGCCGATTCCAGCTCAGCAGAAATACCTACCGATTTCATCCCAGAAATCACCGTCGCCCCAATGGGAAATATGCCGGTGATTAAAGATTTGGTTGTTGACATGACCAGTTTTTGGGACAACCTAGAAGCAGTTGAACCCTATGTCAGCACCGCCTCGCGAGCAATTCCAGAACGGGAATTTCTGCAAACTCCAGAAGAGCGATCGAAACTCGACCAAACCGGCAACTGCATCCTCTGTGGTGCGTGCTATTCTGAGTGCAACGCCCGCGAAGTCAACCCGGAATTTGTCGGCCCCCACGCCCTCGCCAAAGCTTACCGCACGATCGCCGACTCCCGCGACAGCGAAACCGAAAATCGGATCGAAAAATACAACGAAGGCACCGCAGGCGTCTGGGGATGCACCCGCTGTTACTACTGCAACTCGGTTTGTCCGATGGAAGTCGCGCCGATGGATCAAATTGGTAAGATTAAACAAGAGATTCTCGATCGCAAAGACGACCAAGCCAGTCGATCGATCCGCCACCGCAAAGTCTTAATCGATCTCGTCAAAGAAGGCGGCTGGATAGATGAGCGCAAATTTGGGATCGAAGTAGTAGGAAACTACTTCCGCGACGTTAAAGGTTTGCTGAGTCTGGGCCCGTTGGGTTTGAGAATGATCGCTCGCGGCAAGTTCCCGCTGTTTTTTGAGCCTTCAGAAGGTACTGAAACCGTGCGAAATCTGATCGAATCGGTTCAAAGTTTAGAAAAGTCAGCAGATTAGCGATCGGCTGTCGTTTTCCTGGTAAATTACAAGTTGTGCGATCGCTAAGCTTCCCCAAAATCATCACTTAAAACTCGAAACTTAAAACTTTTAAATGACTGCTCAAACTCCTCCATCCTCAAAACCGACAACCCCAAATAACCCAAAACCAGAACCAGCCTTTGGGTGGAATGCGTACTCCGAACAAATCAACGGACGATTTGCGATGGTGGGGTTCGTGGGACTTTTGCTGCTAGAATTCTTCACAGGCCAGGATTTTTTTACCTGGCTGGGTCTGCGTTAAATTAATCAAAATCAATTAAAAATGGAAGCTGAAAATTTATCGATATTTCAGCTTCCATTTGATTTTTAAGAGTTATTTAAAATAAAGTTTATCAAATTAGAAGTACAAAATTATAACATATATAATTGCATACCAACATATGAATTTCCCAAGTCGATAGTAGTTATTTGTAGTGCGATCGTCCTTGAATTATAGGGACACGGCATTGCCGTGCCCTGACTGCCAAGTTTCGTTCAAACTAATTTCCAGTTGTTTCACGGACGGTCAAACTGTACTTGCCTCTACCTTTTGGAGGCGGCTCGTAAGCATTGACAATGACGCGATAGCGACCGTTCGCAGACAAAGTAAGAGTAAGCTCAGAATTGGAATTTTGCTCCGTGACATCATCATTTTCTGCAAGTAGCTCGCCCTGGGAGTTGAAAATAGCAAGATAAGTATCAAACTCGGTACTTTCTACGGTAACAACCACTTTCTGACCCTGAGTGCCTTCAAAGGTATACTCGTCGTACAAACTGCTGTCTGCGGGATAGACAGAAGACTTAGCAGGGGTGAGTTCTCCGTTTTGCTCTAAAATGATTTTAGATGAACCCGCATCAGGACTAGGCCGAGGTTCTAGAGTAGGACTCTGAGTTGGCGAACTTTGTGGTGATGGCGACGGGTTGGGACTTGCTTGAGCTAAAACACCCTTTTCAGCAGGCTTCGCATCAGTTAAATTTTGAGGAAATTCTGCTGAAATGAGGGAGGAACTACTGTTAGCAACTCCACCTAAATTTGAAACTGGCGGCGAGACAGTCGGCTTGCCAGAAAAAGTAGCTACCAGAGCAATTGGCGCGATCGCCCACAATCTAACTTGACGCATGAATTACCTCGGTTTGCAACGAAGAAGGAAGTTCGGCAACGGATTCGCTCGACGGATTTAACGGATGGAAGAAGGAAGTTCGGCAACGAGCAATGTACGGGATTTAACGGATGGAAGGAAGCAGGAAAAATAATTCGACCAATTCCCAATTACCCATTACCCATTACCAATTCCCAATTACCCATTACCCATTACCAATTCCCAATTACCCATTTTCAGCGGACTGTTAGAGTGTAACGACCCCGACCCGAAGCATCGTAAGCATTGACAATTACGCGGTAGCGACCCGTAGCGGGCAAAGTAACGGTCAGAAACGAATTTTTAGTCGAATCGCTCCCATCGTCATTTTCTGCCACTAATCGGCCATTAGGGTCAAAGATCGCTACATAGGGATCGAAATCTGTACTTTCGAGGGAAATGGCTACAGACTGACCCGATCGACCTTCAAAAGTATACTCTCGATACAGACTGTTGTCAGACGGCAATACTGGGCCGCCTGCGACTAAAGCGCCTTCTTCTTGCAAAATCGCCCGAGAAGGCGCGGTAGGAGCACTCGCTTTCAGTTCTAACGTATAAGCCCCTGACTGCTTAGCTTGGTAGGAATTTGCCACTAACGTGTAAGTCCCGTCTGCTGGCAGCCTGACTGTAATTCTGGCGTCTTTACTGCCGGCCCCGTCATCGTCTTGTGCGATTTCGCGCTGGTTGGGCCCGAGCAAAATTAAATAAGGGTCAATTTCTTGACTTTTCATTTCTATTGTGATTTGCTGGCCCGCTTTTCCCTCAAACGAGTAGAGGTCAAAAAAGCTGTTGTCGGTGGGCAGAACGCTAGACTTCTCGGTGAGGAGGCCGCTAACGGCGGGCCCGTTTAACGCAACTTTTTGAGGTGATTTGTTGCCACCAAAGGGCGATCGGGCTTGAGCCACGCGGGGAGCCCGCCCTTCTCGCACCGCTGTCAGGAAAGCGGGTAATTTGTCTGCGGAAATTGCAAAACCGATACCGATATTACCTCCACCTCGACCGCGAGTAAAAATAGAAGTATTGACGCCGATTAATTCTCCTGAACTATTTAGTAGTGGACCTCCTGAATTGCCGGGATTGATGGCGGCGTCGGTTTGAATTAAGCCCCGCTGCTGGTCGATGCGGCTGACGATTCCGACTGTAAAAGTACCTTGAAATTGACCGAATGGATTGCCGATCGCAAATGCTTGTTGCCCGACTTTCACCGAACCGGGACGGGCTAAAGGAATGGTGGGTAAATTATTTTGACCGCGAATCTTAACCACGGCTAAGTCTAGACCTTCTTCACCGAATCCGATGACATCGGCGACCAGTTTTCTGCCGTCTGACAAAATGATATTGACGGTACCGCCTGCCGAAACAACGTGGGCGTTAGTTAACACCATGCCGTCGGGGCTGATAATTGTGCCACTGCCGTTAGATTTATCTGTATCGACTGTAACAACCGCCGGACTGGCCTTTTCGTAGACTCGAATATTGGTTTGTTCTTCGACACTTTGGGCGATCGCACCCTGGGAATGCACCGAGTTAAATTCCGTTAAATCTTTTGATTGCCGCACAGGGGATGTCGTAACAACCGCAGTAGCGCTGGCTGCAACCCCAACCGTTAAAATTCCCGATACTGCTAAACTTAGAAGTTTGAAATTCATGGCGATCGATTAGTATTTAGCGATCGGTAGCTAGGAATTAGGTTTTGTGGCTAACCGCTAACTACCTTCTGTAATTATTTTAGGACTTGCACCACGGTAGTGACCTTGCTCACGCCGGTTCTCCAACTCGGGAATCTGAATCAGCAGCTAAATACTTAAAATTAGCTTGTCGTACCGCAGCATCCTCATTGCCGTAGAAAAAAGACAGCAAAGCAAAACGCTGGCCGCTAATCACCGGCGTCGCTTCATGCAGCAAAGAACACGAAAAAATAATCGCCGTGCCAGAATCGCCTTTATAACCGTGCGGCGCGTACTCTGGAAACCGTAAAAATCCCCCCGTGTACTCTCCCACATTCAAGTTTAGCGTCATCGCAAACCTGCGGTGCAGGGTAGCTTTGCTAGTGTTGTCGCGGTGCGGCCGAAAATAACCGCCGCTGTCAGCATCGTAACAGCCCACCAAATACCGCTCAAACCTAGTGATTGTAAACTGAAAAGCTTTCTCTACTTCCGGCAGCACCCGGCGCAAAATAATCGAATTCAATCGCTCTTGCAACTTTGGCTCTTCAATAAAGAAATCTCGGCGCTTCTTGAAAGTCTCGTCGTGCAGGCCAACAGTTTTCCCGTCCACTTGCCTCATAAAACCCGACGGACTGCCACCATTAGCTTTGTACATATCAATCAAAGTACGGCAAGAGGCTTTGTCCAAAACATTAGGAATTACCAACACCGGGGCGTGGCGAGTGGCTGCTCGGGCTTCCTCAATTGCGGGCAAAGTTTTGAGAAAATCTAATACTCGCTGGGCGTGTTGGTGCGGTTCGCCCATCGGCAAAATATTAATTACCTGAAGGTTTTCGTTGAGAACAAAAGTTTGGGGTGCATAGTGAACTCCGGCAACTCCATTTTCTTCGACATCTCGGGAAACACCGTACTGCTGACTGACTTTTTTATCCAAGTCCCAGAAAAAAAGGAATGACGGAGCAATTGTTGTTGGTCTGTTTTGTTCTTTGTCTGCTGGGTCTACGCTCACTCCGAACCGCGGTACTTGCAAGCTTTGGAATTCTTCTGAAAGCTCTTGAAAGCTTTTGAGAATTACTTTGATTTGTTCAAAAGCTGCGCTGGCAAAGAAAAACAGTACGACTCGGCGGCCGCCAACTGTCTGGAAATGAAATAAGGGATTATTTGTAGAAGGAATGGAAAACCAGGGAGCAGGATCTCCTATTTCAAGTAATGACATCTTGCTGATTTAAGATTTGGGATTTTATATTTAGATTATTATTTTGTCGATTAGTTCCACCGATTCGGTATGTCAAAATAATTTTGAAATAAAATTAGCTTTTATTTGTGTATATTTGCGTTGATCTGGGGTTTAACCATCGCAATTTACAGTCTTTTTAATCACTTTAATATCTGAGAATAAGTAGATGGGCATCAATAAACGCAACTTATTTTTTTGCCTGCAGGCACGAGAAATGTTTAGTTTCACCCATCTACTTAGTGTTTGCCTATTTGTCGAAACTGGGGGAATTATCCGGTTGGTCTTCCGGGTATTCTACAGGTCGATACTCCACGTAATCTGACGGCGGTGCTTCCACATCGCGGTTGCTGGGGCGAGACCTGGATGATTCCGTAGGACGGGGTTTTTTGGTTCTCGGCGGCGTATCGGAACTGCGGTTTTCCGAAGCTGGGGGGCGACTGCTGCGGCTGCGGGTCGGTCTTTCTTCAGGGTTGTCTGAAACGTCCCAGTTGTCTGACTCTTGGGCAGGCGGGGCTTCTGGGCGAGAGGGACGTTTGCGCGACGATCGATCGGGCGAGTCGGGCCTGGAGGTGTTAACGCTGCCGTTGCGATTCGAGGGGCGGCGGCGGGGTTCGTCGTCGTAGGCTTCCCGAGAGGAACGGTAGTCTTGGCTGCCTCTAATCCGGGGACGCTGCGGATAGTCTTCCTCTGGTTCTAGCTGTTCCATGTCGGCATCGTAACCGTCGTAACCGTAGGCGTTGCTGACCGGTCGGTCTTCATCTATGTATTGGGCGCGAGTTTTGGCTTGGGCTGTGGTCGCTCCTCGCAGTTTAATGCTTTCTGCTGCAAAAAATATGGCGGAACCGGTGAGCAGAAATTGACCGAATGCCAGAATTGGGTCAAGCCGCCATCCTTGAAATAACAGAATGCCGCCGCACAGCAGGCCGACTGCTGCAAAAAAAATATCGTGGTCTCGGGCTAGTTTGGGACGCCACGATCGCAGAAAATACAGTCCTGCCCCTGCTACTGCTAGGATGATCCCTAACAGGCTGCTCCAGTTCAATCCTAAATTGACCATTAGCCTATCTCCTATGTCTTTCCTATGTTAGCGAGTTAGATTTTACATCTATCATTAAGTCTGTCAGCCCGACTGTGCTTTCTGGGGCAGCGTCCGGTCAGGGTTTCAGCTTGGGAAGTGAGTATAATAATGAGTTTAACGGGAAAAAACCTCAGCTTGGCAGTCAACTGAAGGTTTTGCCTTGACAGTTGCTGGCAGCCGAGGTTTTTCGGATCGGGGAAATGCCCGACGTGTAGCCGACAATTGACTTGCAGCGCCGGACTGAGAAACCCGCTGACTTTTTAGGTGCGCTTGATTTTGTCTTTTTGGCTGATGAAGATCAGGGCGATGGTTGCTGGAAGCACTACAACCACCACGCCGACCAGCAGGCTGTACAAGAAGTTCGCGAGAGAAGGAGTCATAGATTCAAAGCCTTTGTTACAACAATTTGATTTTTATTAATTTTATACTTTCGATCGCACCTGTGAAACGGTTAAAATTATGAATGGCTGACTTAACAAAACTTAAAATTTCGAGATAAGACCCATGACTGGTATTACCGTTGCAAGTTGGATTCTGGGCTCTGTCCTAGTCGTGATGACTTTGCTGTTTATTTTTCGGATCGTCCTGACTTGGTATCCCGAGGTGAACCTGAGCAAGTTGCCGTTGAGTCTGATTGCTTGGCCGACGGAACCTTTTTTAGCCGTAACTAGAAAGATTGTACCGCCGATCGGCGGGGTGGACATTACGCCGATTATTTGGGTGGGTATCTGTAGCTTGCTGCGAGAAATGATTCTCGGTCAGCAAGGAATCCTGACAATGATGATGTAAGAGTCAGTTGGCGGGCATCGGGCATCGGGCATCGGGCATCGGGCATGGATTAGTTGCCACCAACTGCCAACTGACTACTGACTACTGACTATTATTCAAGAACTGTTCGACGAAATTCGTGTAAACTTCGCCGTTGAGAAACTCGGGGGAATCGAGAATTTTTTGGTGGAAGCTGAGGGTGGTAGGAACGCCGGTGATGGCGCACTCCCGCAATGCCCGTTTCATCCTGCGGATGGCTGTCGGTCGATCGCGCCCCCATACAATTACTTTACCGATTAAAGAATCGTAGTAAGCGGGTATTTCGTAATCCGTGTAGACGTGAGAGTCCATCCGCACGCCGGGGCCACCGGGAGGCAAATAACCGCTGATTATGCCGGGGTGGGGCCGGAAATTGCGATCGGGATCTTCGGCATTGATGCGGCACTCAATGGCGTGACCGTTGAGAATTACTTGGTTTTGCTTGATTTGCAGTTTTTCTCCTTGGGCGATGCGAATTTGTTCGGCTATCAAGTCGAGGCCTGTAATCATCTCGGTGACGGGATGTTCTACTTGGATGCGGGTGTTCATTTCCATGAAGTAGAACTTGCCCGATTTGTCAAGCAAAAATTCGACAGTGCCGGCACCCGTGTAGTTGATGGATTTGGCTGCGGCAATGGCGGCGTGACCCATTTGATCTCGCAGTTTCTGGCTGAGGGCTGGGCTGGGGGCTTCTTCGAGGAGTTTCTGGTGTCGGCGCTGAATCGAACAATCTCTCTCGCCGAGGTGGATGACGTTACCGTAGTTGTCGGCGAGGATTTGGATTTCGATGTGCCGGGGTTTTTCGATGAATTTTTCCAGGTAAAGTCCGGGGTTGCCGAAGGCTGCATCGGCTTCGCCTTGGGCTGCTGAGAATAGTTTGGGGAGTTCGGATGCTTCTCTGACTAGCCTCATGCCGCGGCCACCACCGCCGGCTGTGGCTTTGATCATCACAGGATAGCCGATGTCGCGGGCGATCGACAAAGCTTCGCGATCGTCGGCCAGCAATCCCTCGCTACCGGGAACAGTGGGGACTTTCACCCGCTGCATGGTTTCTTTGGCCGTGGATTTGTCGCCCATCGCCCGCATCGCGGCAGGAGAAGGGCCGATGAAGGTAATTTGATGGTCGGCGCAGATTTCGGCAAATCGGGCGTTTTCCGCGAGGAAGCCGTAACCGGGGTGAATGGCTGCGGCGTTGCGCGTCAGGGCGGCCGCGATGATGTTGGGGATGTTTAAATAGCTTTTGCTGCTGGTGGGGGGGCCGATGCAAACGGCTTCGTCTGCCAACTGGACGTGCAAGGCGTGTTTATCTACGGTGGAGTGAACGGCGACCGTGGCAATCCCCATTTCCTCGCAGGTCCGCAATATGCGGAGAGCTATTTCTCCCCGATTAGCGATTAAAATTTTCGAGAACCCCATCTTCGCTGCTTAATTCACTCAATATTCTGTACAATAATGCCTTTCGGTATGTTCTGGATAATCGTTTTCCAGAAATTGTTCACAAAAATTTATTTTACATTTTGCTGGTAGTGGTGCTATGATTGTAAATCGGCGGTGCAAAAGGGCAAGTCACAAGTTAAATGTCAGGAACCTCAACCTGTGAATCTTTAACTCGTAACGCAAAAATCCCGGAGATTGCCAGAAAGAGCGGATGTGGCGGAATTGGTATACGCGCACGCTTGAGGTGCGTGTGGCATTATGTCCTTGCGAGTTCGAGTCTCGCCATCCGCATTGAATATATAAAACAACTGTTGACGGTTTTGGCTGTTGGCAGTTGTTTTGTATTTGATGGGTGGGTAGAAACGGGGTTTTTGGGAGATACTTTGTTATATCAATTCCCGTTGCACCGGAATGACTGTTGACTGTTGACGGGCGGGTCGAAAAACTGAATAGTTGAGTGTTAACTGTTGACTCGATTTTATTATTCCGATGCAACCGGAAACGATATTACCCCTCTTTTGTCACTCTGGGAAATTAAAAATGAGACCCAAATTTTCAACTGTAGATAGCTCAAGGATTTGAGCATTTAATTTCTAACAGAATGGCTTAAATCAAGGTTTTTGGTAAAAGTCTTATGATATAACCATCCCAGATTATTTTCTGCCGAAACTGACAAAAGAGGGATTACAGTGGGAAGATTTGGGAAAAAACCCGCTTTCTTTGTCCTTGAGTTGCTTTGTCCTCTTCCAGGAGGCATTGTCAGGTTCCTCGCCACTCAGTGTCTAGGAGGTGACATTGCTTTCTCCAGTCGAGGAAGCCTTGGATGTCGGTGTCTCGCATCCAGATTTGGGGCTGGTTTAATGACAGCGCGAATTTACCTGGCTGGTGGGAGAGGTTTTCATAGGTTTTGATCGTTAAAAGCGAGTTGCCATTGCTTGTTGTTTTGGTAAAGATTACCTAACTTAGATAAAGTTTCTGTAAGTTTTTGAGGGAAATCCTCACGAGTTCTGATAGTTAAAGCATTTTTATAACACTTTGTCGCCAGTTCGATATTCTCTGCTTTCTATCCCCTAATTCTTTCAGAGTAGGCTGTGGCTAGATTATTTTGCGTCTGATCCCATTGTTCGGGAAAGGCTTCGCGGGTGTAGACTGTTAATGCAGCAGTGAAAGATGCGATCGCCAGTTCGATATTCTCTGCTTTCTCTCCCCGGATTCTGTTACTGTAGGCAACTCCCAGATTATTTTGCGTCAGGGCCCAATCTTCGGGAAAGGCATCGCGGGTGTAGACGGTTAATGCAGCAGTGAAATATGCGATCGCCAGTTCGATATTCTCTGCTTTCTCTCCCCTGATTTTGTTATAGTAGGCAACTCCCAGATTATGTTGCGTCAGGGCCCAATCTTCGGGAAAGGCATCGCGGGTGCGGACGGATAATGCAGCAGTGTAAGACGCGATCGCAACTTCGATATTCTCTGCTTTCTCTCCCCTGATTCTGTTATAGTAGGCAACTCCCAGATTATTTTGCGTCAGGGCCCAATATTCGGGAAAGGCATCGCGGGTGCGGACGGATAATGCAGCAGTGTAAGATGCGATCGCCAGTTCGATATTCTCTGCTTTCTCTCCCCTAATTCTGTCACAGTAGGCATTTGCCAGATTATTTTGCGTCATGGCCCAATTTTCGGGAAAAGCATCACGGGTGAGGACGGATAATGCAGCAGTGTAAGATGCGATCGCAACTTCGATATTCTCTGCTTTCTCTCCCCTAATTCTGTCACAGTAGGCATTTGCCAGATTATTTTGCGTCAGGGCCCAATATTCGGGAAAGGCATCGCGGGTGTAGACGGTTAATGCAGCAGTGAAATATCCGATCGCAACTTCGATATTGTCAGCTTTCTCTTCCCTAATTCTGTCTAGGTAGGCATTTGCCAGATTATTTTGCGTCATAGCCCAATCTTGGGGAAACCCATCGCGGGTGTAGACGGTTAATGCAGCAGTGAAATATGCGATCGCAACTTCGATATTGTCAGCTTTCTCTCCCCTAATTCTGTTAGAGTAGGCCGCTGCCAGATTATTTTGCGTGCGGGCCCAATCTTGGGGAAAGCCATCGCGGGTGTAGACGGTTAATACAGCAGTGCAAGATGCGATCGCCCTTTCAATATTCTCTGCTTTCTCTCCCCTAATTCTTCCACAGTAGGCAATTGCCAGATTATTTTGCGTGCGGGCCCAATCTTGGGGAAAGCCATCGCGGGTGCGGACGGTTAATGCAGCAGTGAAAGATGCGATCGCCCTTTCAATATTCTCTGCTTTCTCTCCCCTGATTCTGTTACGGTAGGCTTCTCCCAGATTATTTTGGGTCAGGGCCCAATATTCGGGAAAGGTATCGCGCGTGTAGACGGTTAATGCAGCAGTGCAAGATGCGATCGCCATTTCGATATTCTCTGCTTTCTCTCCCCTAATTCTGTAAGTGTAGGCTGCTGCCAGATTATTGTGCGTCGCTGCCCATTTTTCGGGAAAGGTATCGCGGGTGTAGAGGCTTAATGCAGCAGTGTAAGATGCGATCGCCAGTTCGATATTATCAGCCCTCTCTCCCCTGATTCTGTTACTGTAGGCAATTGCCAGATTATTTTGCGTCGCTGCCCAATTTTCGGGAAAGGCATCGCGGGTGTAGACGGTTAATGCAGCAGTGAAATATGCGATCGCCTGTTCCAAGTTATTCGCACGATCGCCTTGACGATATTGTTGGTAAAGATTCCCTAGTCGCCCCAAAGCAGCCGCCTCTCGCAGGCGATCTTTCAAATTCCTAGCAATTTCTAAAGACTGCTGATAGGGATCAAATACCCGTTCCCACAATCCTAAGTCACGGTAAATATCACCTAACTGTAACAAAGTGTCAGATTGCGCCTGGCGTAAGTTCAATTTTTCTTGTAAGGCAAGTGACTTGTCAAAGAAATGAATTGCCCGATCAATCTCCTGTGAATAATCCTGTGCTTGGCGCGTCTTTACCCGATTTGCATAAGCATTAGCAACTCGATTGTATATGGTTGCTAATGCAGGAGTTTCCCTAGCTTGTTTCTCCAGATTTTCAACCTGTTCTAACAGTTCATCTAGGGGTAAACTCACTCTTCTCTCTGGTTCAATCAGCAGAGAACTTTCCCCACTCGTGTTAAACACACCCGTTTCTGGCACCGCAGGCGACACAAATCGAAATACGCCACTCCGCCAACTCCAAAAATCCCGCGCTTCCAGACTCAAGCGACTCAGAATATTTGGTGTTACCCAAAGTACGATCGGAAAAGGAAACTCCCGCAACCCCTCCCGCGTCCATTGCAAATAGCCGAAAAAACGCCTTAACTCGGACTTATGGTTAGAGTCAGCTTGTGACACACTATCCCTCAAAGCCTCGGTTCCCGTTACAGTAATTGCGGCTGATGCGTGGGGCGCTTTTAACTCTGGGCGTGAGTTGACAAGTTGCTCCAACGCCGCTCTCAGGCTAGGTTCCTTTTGATTCAAAACCGCGCGATAACAGGGGATATG
Organism: Microcoleus sp. Pol8_D6; assembly: GCF_036700965.1. NCBI lineage: Bacteria > Bacillati > Cyanobacteriota > Cyanophyceae > Oscillatoriales > Microcoleaceae > Microcoleus > Microcoleus sp. Pol8_D6. Next base: position 13,238 of record NZ_JAUBPW010000106.1, read on the forward strand.
GCGAGCAAGTTCTGCCTCGTAACGATTAATAATCTGGGTTTGAAAATCTCCCGGTTTACAGGAGGCAATCAACAATGAAAATACACCTTGACTTGCTTCAATTAAAGACACAAGCCCATCGTAACTATCCTCATTGATCGATCGATCGTCCGCGATTTCACTGTTGAGCATTTACCCCTCCGATCCAATTAGTCCACGCCGCTGCAATATTTCCTGAACTACTGGATGGACTCCAAACCACAAATCGTCGTTGCGATATTCTAAGATGTAGAGCGTGTGCAATAAATCTAGGAAATCCTGATCCATCCCATCTTCGGGTAAATAATTTTGGTAGACCTCCACTAGAATTTGATACCTGTTTTTTCCCAGGGGTTCTGTTAAATCAATCCGATATTCTTTAATAGCGTTTTTCAAAATCTCAGACGTAATTATCAAATCTTGCTTCTCTGGTGTGCGGCGTAACTGCATCAAACATAACCCACAGCACTGACTAGCCAAACGAATAAATTCTCGCACTGCACCGCCACTTTTGACGATCATCATCTGAGTTGCTTCCGGTTCAATCAACTGCTTGGGGATTCGCTTGTAAAGAATTTCCTCAAATACTTTTACCGCTTCTGGGACAGGAGAGGCATTTGGAACTCTATCTTCTCCACGCGGAAACAACTTTGTCGCCCACATGGATTGAATCTTATTATTAGTGGCATTCTGAATAATTCCTCGTAACGACAGATCTCGTGTCGCTGCCATTGGAATTGTATAAATAATCCGAAATTGAGGCTGAAATAACGCACTAATATTATTTCGATAAACACGATCGACAATCTCTAGGTCGAGTTTATCAAGATCGTCAATCACGACCATAATTTATTGTCCGCACCCCGCTTGAATCGCACTAGCGATCTCGTTAATCCGATCGACCAAGTCGGAAATACGTCTCGAAAACTCAATCGTAATTTCCTCACGAATCACAGAGTTGGCTTTCAAAGTTGCTTTCAACTTAGCAAAGAATTTCACAAACAAAGCATTTACACCAGCTTCTCCACTCGTTTCTAGCTCAAGGCTAGAATCAACTGAACTTCCCTCTGTTCGAGTATGTTTACTAAACCACTGATAAAAAGATTTTTTTGTTTTAGAACCGATTCTGATATGGCGTTCTTCTGCTGCTTCCATAAGCTTTACTGCCATAGCAAACAAAATGTTGACATGATTCACATCTGACATCTCAACCACGTCAGAGATTGAAAAGAACACTACAAAGTAGCGATTCTGCGTGTTTTGGCGAAATTGACCCAGCAATGTCGATTTGCCTGACCCAAGATGCCCCGTAAAAATGATTTTGTTATTGTCAGGTGAGCAATCTTCAACCAAATGATCCAATTCTTCTAAAATCTCTGTGCCATATTCCACATGGAATTTATTCAGTTGCTCTGGGGTGATCAAAGGAAGTAACTGAAGATTCTGGAAGGCTGTTTGGAAGGATTCCAGCCGGTTGTTGGTCATAGGGAATATATATGGACTATAACTCTTAGTTTATCACGATGCCCTGTAATATCACCCCTCTACTGCTAATTCTTGGCTTTTCCTTTCCGGTCTCTGCCAACTGTGCCGTTACTTTCTTGCAAACTTCCACAAACCCCAAATCCAGCAACTCTAAGTTAGCCTGTAAAATCTGCGGTTCCTCACCGTTGGGGCAAGTCAGGAGTGTCTCAATCAATTGCAGATAAGCTTGGGTGCGGGTTTCTTCCATTGTGGGGAGTTGTCAGTAACACCTATGTTTATTTTACAATGATTCGATGAGTGGCGAGAAACCGGGTTTTTTAGAGAATATTTGGTTACAGGCGAAGAGTTGGGAAAAAACCCGGTTTCTTTGATTGTGCGCGAGTAGCCAGAAACCTCGGTTAGCCCGATAGTCCGCCAGGGGTTTCAACCCCTGTCTCATAGCAAAAGTCCTCTGAAGAGCGTTCCACCGGCGTCGCACGCCGGTTATGAATAAAAGAAACAGTAAAGCTAGCCCAAAAGTTGCCAGC
>NZ_JAUBPW010000107.1:0-14675 GCF_036700965.1 Microcoleus sp. Pol8_D6
TCATTAAATAATCACATCGGTGCGATTTGGTATTTTATCCATCACTACAATTTATCATTACTTGTTTAGGACTACCCATAATTTTTGGGAAGCGCTTCAAAAGTTTCGTCAAGAAAACAATTTAGAAGAAGAAGGAATTGAGCGGGAGGTTTTTGAGGGAGTTCGGGATAAATAGTATAGATCGGCGATGCTCCTAGTGGTACAATAGGTAAAAATTAATTAAGAGGTAGATATAACTATGCAAATCAAAGGCCTCAAACGGGGTAATTTTATAGAAATTGCAGAAAGCCTGAACATTCCTGATGGTTCAGAAGTTCTGATTGAGGTGCCGGACGCTCCGCGCACAAACAATGAGGAAAGGCTAAAACGTTTACATCCAATATTTTGAGCTTGGAAATACGAGACTGAAAATGGGAGAAATTTTTGCCGAAATTGATAGATAGAGGCATAGTTATTTTGGCAGACAAATAGACTTTTTGAATGATTAGAGTATTGGTTAATTTGATGAGGAGAAGTAGGCAAGGTTATGAAACGAATTATTATCAGTGTTTTGGCTTTGGGTTTGTGTTTGACTCCTCTGACTGTGCCGCCGATCGTGCAACCGAGTTGGGCGCAAAATCAAAATTTACAGGTTGAAGAATTACAGAGACTTATGCAACAAGCAAGGCAGCAACAACAGCAAGGACAACCCCGACAGGCAATAGAAAAATGGCAGCAAGTTCTAGCTATTGCGCGACAATTAAAAGATAGAAAAATCGAAGCTTTCGCACTCAATGATATCGGTTTAGTTTACGACAGTATTTCTCAACCGCAAGAAGCGTTGAAATACTACAACCAAGCTTTACCAATTTGGCGAGAAGTGGGCGATCGCTCAGGCGTTGCCACTACTTTGAGTAATATTGGTGTAGCTTACAACAGTATTTCTCAACCGCAAGAAGCATTGAAATACTTTAACCAAGCTTTACCAATTAGCCGAGAAGTGGGCGATCGCGCAGGCGTTGCTGCTACTTTGAATGATATTGGTGCAGTTTACAACAGTATTGGACAACCGCAAGAAGCATTGAAATACTATAACCAAGCTTTACCAATTAGGCGAGAAGTGGGCGATCGCGCAGGCGTTGCCACTACTTTGAATAATATTGGTGAAGTTTACAACAGAATTTCTCAACCGCAAGAAGCGTTGAAATACTACAACCAAGCTTTACCAATTATGCGGGAAGTGGGCGATCGCTCTGAGGAAGCTGCTACTTTGAGTAATATTGGTGCAGTTTACCGCAGCATTGGACAACCCCAAGAAGCATTGAAATACTATAACCAAGCTTTACCAATTAGGCGGGAAGTAGGCGATCGCGCAGGCGTTGCTGTTACTTTGATTAATATTGGTGTAGTTTACGAAAGCATTGGACAACCCCAAGAAGCATTGAAATATTATAACCAAGCTTTACCAATTACGCGGGAAGTGGGCGATCGCTTTGGGGAAGCTACTACTTTGAGTAATATTGGTGCAGTTTACGGCAGCATTTCTCAACCCCAAGAAGCATTGAAATACTACAACCAAGCTTTACCAATTAGGCGGGAAGTGGGCGAGCGTTCTGGGGAAGCTAATACTTTGAATAATATTGGTGCAATTTACAGCAGGATTTCTCAACCCCAAGAAGCATTGAAATACTTTAACCAAGCTTTACCAATTACGCGGGAAGTGGGCGAGCGCTTTGGGGAAGCTACTACTTTGAGTAATATTGGTGTAGTCTACAACACAATTTCTCAACCACAAGAGGCTTTGAAATACTATAACCAAGCTTTACCAATTTTGCGGGAAGTAGGCGCTCGCGCAGGCATTGCTACGACTTTGAATAATATCGGTGGGCTATATGATAGCATTTCTCAGCCACAAGAAGCATTGAAATACTATAACCAAGCTTTACCAATTTGGCGAGAAGTGGGCGCTCGCGCAGGCGTTGCTCTTACTTTGAATAATATTGGTGCAGTTTACAGCAGCATTTCTCAACCACAAGAGGCATTGAAATACTATAACCAAGCTTTGCCAATTACGCGGTCAGTGGGTGATCGCTCACTAGAAGCTAATACTTTGAATAATATTGGTGCAGTTTACAGCAGCATTTCTCAACCCCAAGAAGCTTTGAAATACTTTAACCAAGCTTTACCAATTAGGCGGGAAGTAGGCGATCGCTCTGGGGAAGCTACTACTTTGAGTAATATTGGTTCATTCTACCGACATACGAAGCAACCAACTCAAGCGATCGAAAATTGGCAGCAATCCGTCCAAATCACCTTAGAAATGCGGAGTGGCTTACAGCGAGAAAATCGCCAAAAGTTTTTAGAAGGTAAAAGAGACCCCGCAGTTGCACTTGTTGACATCCTCATCGATCAAAACCAAGCCGATCGCGCCTTCCAATGGCTCAACATCACCACCACCGCCGATCTCGCCGACTACACCCGTTTAATTGACGCCAAAGTTACCAACCCCCAAGCACAAACAGCCATTGACGAGTGGAATCAAAAAAATCAACAACTCCAATTCATCCGCCGCCAACTTGAAGACAAATTCTCAGAAAATCTCTCCCGACAAATGCGGGAATTAGAAGCAGAAGTCAACCGCCAAGCCGAACAAATCTCCCGCAGTTTCCCAGAAGTCGCCGAACTATTTGAAACCACACCCAAAGACATCGCCCAACTGAAAGCAAGTATCTCACCCGGAACCGCAGTCATTCAACCCGTCTTGCTGACAAATGCCACAAATGTTCCCAATACGATCGCCCTATTTGTCTTGACAAAAGACAGTTTAAGTGTTAAAAAAATTCCTATTAATCCCGAAGAATTCGACAAACTCCTCACTCAATACCGCGAACAACTGCAAAATACTGGCGACACTAACTTCACCGTAACTGGCAGCAAACTCTACGAAATCCTGATTCGTCCCGTCGAAGACCAAATCAAAGCTACTTCCGCCAAACAATTGAGCATCATCGCCACAGGAAAACTGCGCTACATCCCCTTTGAAACCCTGTATGACGAACAAAATGATGAATTCCTCATCCAGAAATATCCCGTCAACTATCTCACCCGCATTTCCACCAGGTCAATTCCCAATTCGACTTTACAAGGCGGAGTCTTAGCATTAGGAAATCCCATCCCCCGTGCTCCGCAAAATTTATCCGGTTCGGAAGAAGAAGTTAGAAATATCGCTCAATTATTGCCGCGAAGTTCCGCCTATATCGGCAATGCCGCCACCCTCGACCAATTTAAAACTCAAGCACCCCGCTTTCCTTTTTTACACCTAGCAACTCACGGCTGTTTCCAACAGGGAGGCTGTCAAAAATTGGGGATGGAGGAAAATACACTGCTATTTGCTGACAGCCAATTCAATATTCGCGATGCGGCGTTATTAGGATTGCAAAACACCAGACTCCTCACCTTAAGCGCGTGTCAAACTGCTATGCAAGCAAATTCTAACGGTGAAGAAATATCGGGAGTTGCCTATGTATTTGAGCGTGCGGGCGCACAAGCTGTGATGGCGAGTTTGTGGAGTGTTGATGATTCCGCTACTAAAGATTTGATGGTTGAATTTTATCAAAATATCAATAAAGGGATGAGTAAAAATGAAGCTTTGCGGCAAGCTAAATTGAGTCAAATTACTCGCCATCCGTTTTATTGGTCGCCGTTTATTTTAATTGGGGATGCGCGGTAGTTACTAACAGGCGGAACAGTTTACCCGATCGCATTTTCAGATGTAGCTATATCCGTAAATGCGATCGTCAGCAATTAGGAGTAGGAAGTGTTCACAAAATTCAACCTAATTACCTTTCTGGCTCTGATTCAGAATCAATTTCCCAGGAAACACGACTTTTCGTAGTTCTTCTGCTCCTAAAATGATCGGTGGACACACCAGCAATAGCAGCCATTGCCAGGGTGCTAAAGGTGCTGTTGAAAAGATGCGACTCAACAATTCGTTATTGATCACTAGCACCACTAAAATCCATTCAATGACAATTCCGAGCCAGATTTGTGGATTAGAAAAGAATCCCAGCCGCAGAATTGAGCCACGTTCCGATCGGCAAGCAAAGACATTGCCCGTTTGACAAGCCACAACCGATGCCAGAGTCATAGTAATGGCTTGAGTATAGATGGCGATCGTAGCGGCATCTGCTGAATGAGACAGAATGCTTGGGGTTGCTGCTTGTAATTCTGCCAAGTCATAACCGTAACTCCACCACACCAGAAAAAATGCTGCCATCGCTAGGGCAGCTTCCAGCAATCCCAAGAAGCCATAGGCGCGCAACAGCAGAGACCGATCGAGAAGCGGTTGCGATTTTTTCCGGGGGGGCTGCTGCATCGTTCCGGCTTCTGCCCGTTCTGCACCCAATGCCAATGCAGGCACTATATCAGTTCCTAAATCAATGGCAAGAATCTGCATGATCACCAGTGCAGGAGGAATCTTCAACGCCACCATGAACAGAAATGGTACTAATTCCGGCAGGTTTGATGCCAGGATGTAGGTCATAAATTTGCGGATGTTTTGATGCACGGCTCGCCCCTCCTCGATCGCGACGACGATCGTCGCAAAGTTGTCATCGGTGAGGACAATATCGGCGGCTTCTCGTGCCACATCGGTGCCATTCATCCCCATCGCTATGCCAATATGGGCAGCCCTTAATGCTGGAGCATCATTGACTCCATCCCCCGTCACCGCAACTACATCCCCGATCGTTTTATACGCTTCCACCAGTCGCAGCTTATGCTCAGGAGACATCCGAGCAAACACTAGCCCCGATCGATATTTCAGAATTTGTTGCAATTGAGCATCCGACAGATGCCCCATGCCTTCACCCGTTACCACCCGTACAGAATCGGTAACTAATCCAATTTTGCGGGCGATCGCCTCAGCAGTCAGTCCATAGTCACCCGTCACCATCGTCACCTTAATTCCTGCCTGATGGCACTGAGCAAGAGCGTCTCTTACCTCTGGACGGGGCGGGTCAAACATCGCCACCAGACCAATAAAAATCAAGTTTTGCTCTAAGTCTTGCGATCGCAAATCCAACATTTCACTCCCCCCACGGCGCGCCGCCACCCCCAAAACCCGAAAGCCCTGCTGGGCTAAATCATCGTTAGCCGCAACTATTTCATTCGAGTCGGATTGAGTGAGTTCGGAGAGAGTTCCATTCCGCAAGATAGATGTGCAGTGTCGCAACACTTCCAGCGGTGCTCCCTTGGTAAAAGCTAGGTTCGGCAAATCGCTATTCCATAGCGCGGACGATCGCCAGTCCAGCACCACCGTCATCATCCGGCGACGAGAATCAAAAGGCACTTCGCGCAAGCGGGGAAGCTGTTTTTGCAAAGTTTCCAGATTCAATCCGGCTTTGGCAGCAGCCACCAGCAGAGCCGCTTCTGTTGGATCGCCAATTTCTTGCCAACGGCTAGGCGCTGTCAGGTGAATCAACCGTGCATTCGAGCAAAGTGCCGCCCCCGTAAGCAGCAAATTGACTTTCCAGGATTCTTCAAAATTCGCGGGAATCTGAACCTCACCAGCCGTAGGATCGTATCCAGCGCCCGTCACTTCAATTAGAGTCGGCGTCATCGATGGATGAGATTTCTGCTTCCCGTTAAGAGGTGGTGAGACAGCCGACTCTTGGCTGGCAGGATTTGGGCTGTTCTCGGAAGATTCCCAGGGAAGCCACAGATAATGCACCGTCATTTCGTTTTTAGTCAACGTTCCGGTTTTGTCGGTGCAGATCACCGTTGTAGCGCTCAGGGTTTCCACAGCCGAAAGACGACGCACCAAAGCATTACGGCGCACCATTCGTCGCACTCCGATCGCTAATGACAAAGTAACAGTCGGCAGTAAGCCCTCTGGCACCAGCGCCACAATGATCCCGATCCCAAAAATAAAGCTCTCTTTGAGCTCCATCCCCACCAGCAGGTATGTCAGCAGAAATACCAGAACTCCCATACCGAGGGCGATCGCAGTGATGATCCGCACAATATCAGCAACCTGCACTTCCAACGTGCTGGGTTCCCGTTTCACGACAGCAGTGAGATGGGCGACGTGACCAAACTCGGTTTGCGCTCCCGTGGCATACACCACAGCAACCCCCCTTCCTGACGAAACCGTCGAGCCTGCCAGTACCAAATTTGGGATTTCCGCCAGATTGACCTTTTCTTGTAAGGGATGTTCGCCCGCTGGTATCGTTTTGCCAGCCCGGATGGATGCAGCTTCGCGCACCCGCACCGGATGAGCGTTACGGGCAACAGGAAGCGATTCGCCAGTCATTACAGAAATATCCAGATACAGGCTTTGATCTGTGACTAACCGAGCATCCGCAGAGACGCGATCGCCCTCTTCCAACTGCATCACATCTCCACGCACCAGTTCCTTTGCCGGAATCTGCTTTAGTTCCCCATTCCGATACACTTTTACCTGCATCGGCAACACATTCTTTAAGGCCGCTAAAGCCTGCTCTGCTTGAAACTCTTGCCAAAAACTGAATACAGCATTAATCCCGATCACCGCCCAGATTGCCCAACCTAATTGAGGGGTTCCCGAAATGAATGCCAAAATCCCTGCCACCCATAGCAGCAGGGCCATAAAGTGCCTTAACTGATCGGTAAATCTTAGCCACAGAGGTCGATGTGCGGGTTCTGGCAACTCATTCGTACCAAATTTTACGAGTCGATCGAAAGCTTCCTCATCAGATAACCCGTTCTCGCTGATTTCAAAGGATTGATATACATCTTCTGGTGATAGGGTCCAAATTGGTTGATGCGATACTGCCATACATCCCCACCCTAGAAATAGTTAATGCAATCATTCTTGGCATATTTTCCGACGAATTTACGTAAACTTAATTTTTCTTACAATAGTGAGTTTGAGGCTAAACAACTACCAATTTCTCATCTTTATGAGGTTGGGAAATCTTTTTCTTTAAAATCACATGGATATAGCGATGGGTTTGCATAGGACTGATTGCGAGGTAAAAGCCGTTTACACAATTGTAGTTTCTCTTGAATATCAACGGGCAAGCTAGAGACTAAAATCTCCGTAGACACCCGAAAACCAATATCAAAATGACAGGTGGAACTACCCCGATCTAACTCAGTAGATCGCATCGAAGGTATGATGGATGTCAAATCATCTAAAAATCCTCCTCCTTTCAAGTAAAGATTTCTATCGTAGAAACCTGTATAACGATGCCGAGGAATGTCATGGCTTGTACCCTTCCCAATAAATCCCTCGTCATCAAGAGCGCACCATTCCCAAACATTACCTAATAAATCAGCAACGCCCCAAGGGTTTGTTCGTTTTCCTGTTGAATCAATAATAGCGGGCGCAGATGCTCGGTGATGAACACTGTGAGTGATTTTTAGAAAATCAGTAGGGTTGTGGGCTGGAAACTCATTGCCAAATGCAGCAAAGTCCCATAGCTTAGATGTTGGAAGTTTTACATAACAACCGTACTTTTCAGACAGCCAATCACAGTAAAGTGATGCATTCCAGTAGGAAATACATACAACTGGTTGGTTCGGATCTCGAAAACTCTCGTTTTTCCAGGGGTAAAACGAACCAGACCAGTGATTAGCTAGCAGTATTTCACCTAAATATTTCTCTCCAACTGGTTCTCTAACCCATTGTTCTTCTACACACCCTTTGTACTGTGCATTTGTAATGGGATGTTTACTTATGCATAACGCTTTACCGTTTTCTGGATAAACGGGTAAAACGGCTAGTGTAATGTTATGATGCCAAGCAATCTCGTGAGGAACCCACCAAAAAAAGGAATCATGTCCGCTTTGTCCTTCTCTTGAAATTCCAATGAGTTCTGCAATACAACTACTATCTAACCTTTGTTTAAAAGGGACTATGATTTTCCATCCTTGTTGAGTTCGTTCAATACAGGTAGGTGATACCTTAGCCCACCAACACTCTTGAGAATCTGGATCGCATAGAATAATAAGAACTGGCAAAGAATAATTTAGATAGTAGTCAAGATGTTTTAATTTACCTCGAAAAATGTATCCTTCCGAAGTTGTCTTATCTAAGTAGGAAGGACCACATTTAATTTGTGAGGCGATCAGTCTTCCAGTTCCATATGTTGTACCTGTTGTTTGTACGCCAGTTGTCAACACTTCAATGTAAGCATCAATTCCTAAATCATACTCCTGAGGTAACTCTCTAAAAATCCACCCTAACTGATCGCTAACAGCCTCATCGACTATACGAACTCCTATCCTTTCAAGTCTTTTGCTGTGTGGAAACTGAGGCAAGTTTGTCATTTTGAATTCTCAGCTCTCATGTGGGTTGCGTCGCATAGCTTTTGCTTGGGCTATAATGGCGAGATTGTCCGTCACAATTTTGTTGTCAAATTCTCCAGTTTCTAATTACAGAATCAGATTTTTACAACTTTTCGACAAGTTTCTCAATCACTTCATGGCATAATTTTCTTTGTTCGTAATTAATTTGTATATCCTCCCCATACAGTTTATACTTACCTCGCGCCAGCATTTCACTTAATGGTAATCCTAGATTGGCTGCTACTACACCAGCACTATTAAAATCTCTCAATTCACAACTATAAGCACTTTCAAATTCCTCTTGAGTATAATCATGTAGCTCTCCATCGACAAAACGGGACTTATTTTTTTTGTACTCCACAAACATTTTATTCACTGCTTCATTCGATAGTGCCTTGAAAGCCCGCGCTGCGCCCTTTTTCTGAGTAAATCTATTACCTAGTAAAAGCGCAATTTTTGGTCTTTGTATTTTAAAAATATCAACTTTCGCAGCGAAAGTGTACTTTCCATAAACTGGGTGTGATTTCTCAGTACCCCAAATCAAATTAAACAATCCAGATATGGCATAAATTGATGAATCATCAGCATTGATAGGAACCAATAACTTTTGCCCTGAGAGAATTGCAATTTGTGTATAAATTGAGAAGCTGGGATTGGTATCAATAAAAAATGTTGTTGGCTTGTCTAATATAGTACGCTCTGTCAACTTTTTTATAATTGAATGTATCTCAACCCAAGGAGAATCCGTGCTTGACAACGGTGTTGCATCAGCTCTTTCGGCCAACAAAGGAGCTATCAACTCAAGATTTCCGTCACCAGCCATTAAAAAAAGGTTTGACGGTAGTTTTGAGTTGCTTTCATTTAATTGAATTAAATATTTATTGACATCCGTAGTGTCATTCTTTAGCACACTATCTGTCAAATAACCGACAACAGTTTTAGGAATATCTCCCATAATTAGTTCCTGAAGACGAGATTCTGCACCAGTACCGCCTCCCATCAACATCATTGATGAGTTTGCTTGTGGACACATATCTATAACCACCACATTTCGATCTTGATTCTTCTCGGCATACATAGATGCAATGTGGAAGGTAATGGTGCTCTTACCGACACCACCCTTGTTGTTCCATATAACATAACTCTTGTTCATGAATAGTCTCCTAATCTTACCTAGTCTAAGTCTACTCTGATCTTGTACCTGATCCTGAAAAACGGATTTTTAGCCAAACAACAACGAATTGAAGTCGCCCTTATCGATTTCTCATGTCGCGTAAGTTTAGCGTCATCAAAGATCCACCCACCACAGCAACATATGGGTGTCGAGGAGATAGCTCATTCCCATTGCTGTAGTTCCTTTTCTGGTTGGGGTTCACACAAAACGTCGCCGAGTTGTCCGGTAAGTAAACCGGGAGTGCGGGGCTGTACACGTTCTCTCCCTAAACCCAGGCGAAAGTAGTGAATCAAGTCATAAAGTTGTGCGAGCTTATCTTCGGGGATGTCTTGCAGTCCTTGGATAATCTTCTGGCTCAACATAAATTCAATTCTCCGAGTCTATGCCATGCAAAACCATAAGTCAAATAAACGGAATTAGCCACCCTAGCATTATCCTACGGCACCAAGATACCAGCAATTGCCGGGTTGAGTGCCGCATAGCCTTCTGAGTTAATATGCAGAAAATCTCGACTGTATTTCGGGTCAACCATCCCCTGGGAATTCACCAATAAGGGGCTGCGATCAAAAACAATTACTCGATCGCCTCCTCAATTCCTCTAAACTCTCCCCCACAAAGCCAATCCACCGCCTCTTCCCCTAGCCGCAATTATCCCATCTTCTACCAGAAAATATGCAAAAAATGCCTGCTTCCCCACACTTAAACTAAAAAAATCCGCCTCCCGCGCTTCTCCACCTCGAATAAATCCTTGATACACAGTTTTACCCAACAATTTCACCGTAATTCTGGTAAAATCAAAAGCTAAAATGTTTTTATTAACCAAAAACTTAGTCGGCCCCGAAAGAGTTAGTACGATCGCCCCAACTTGCACCGAATTTTCCACCCTGCCGATTTCGCTATTCTTTTCCCCTTCAGCAACAGGTTCGGCCAAATAAGCAATTTGAATTTTCGCAATCCACTCAGGGATGTAACGTCCCGCACCCAAGACAATTCCCGCTTTTTGTCGAGTCTTTTTCGTGCCCGTGATAAAGCAGAGTTGCCAGTTGCCGATTAATTGCTCGAAAGAATAGCGAATTTTATTTTTTTTCGCGTTTTTCTCGGCTTCTAGGAGGGCGGAGACTACGGCGTTGGAAGATGGTTTAGAATTAGATTTAGCGGCTTGTTCGAGAATAGATATATTTTCCATTTAATATACAAACCAGTTTTATTGTTGGTAACAGAGATAATATTAGCTGATGTAGCGGAGAAAAACATGGTTGCGATCGCCCCCACAGACACAGAAATCATCGTCATAGGCAGCGGAATTGGCGGCTTGAGTTGCGCTGCACTGCTTGCCAGATATGGCTTTGACGTGATTGTCTGCGAAAGTCACTCGATCGCGGGCGGCGCCGCACACGGTTTTGAACGCGGCGGATTTAGCTTCGACTCCGGGCCCTCCCTGTACTCAGGATTATCCTACAGCCCGTCTGCGAATCCGCTGCGGCAAGTTTTGGATGCGATCGGCGAAAAACTCCCCTGCATCACCTACGATACCTGGGGTTGCTGTTTGCCAGAAGGCGATTTCGACACATCCGTCGGCGCGAGTCAATTTGGCGAAGTGCTCGCACAACTGCGCGGCGCGGCAGCAGTCGCCGAATGGCGGCAACTCCAGCGCATCATGGAGCCCTACGCCAAAGCTGCCACAGCCTTGCCCTCCCTGGCTTTGCGCTTCGATTTGGGCAGTGTTTTTACCCTCGGTCAATTTGCGCCGGCTTTCCTGCAAAGTGCTGGCGACGCGATCGCACTTGCAGGCCCTTTCAGCAAAATAATGGACAAAAATGTCAAAGATCCCTTTGTCCGAAATTGGCTGAACTTGTTGTGCTTCCTGCTGTCTGGACTTCCCGCCGACGGAACGATCGCAGCCGAAGTCGCTTTCATGTTCGCCGACTGGTATCGCCCCAATGCAGTTTTAGACTATCCGATCGGCGGTAGTGCAGCCCTGGTAAACTCCCTGGTACGCGGTTTAGAGCGCCACGGAGGGCAGTTGCTGCTAAATTCCCACGTTGCAGAAGTTTTGGTCGAAAACAACCGGGCTGCAGGCGTGCGGCTGCGATCGGGCAAAATTATTCGATCGCACAAAGCCGTCGTCTCCAACGCTTCCGTTTGGGATACCCTGAAACTGTTACCTGAAACCTCAGTCCCGCAAAGGTTTCGGCAACAGCGGCAGGCGACCCCCGAGTGCGACAGCTTCATGCACCTGCATCTGGGAATTGATGCTGCCGGAGTGCGATCGGACTTGGCTTGTCACTACATCTTCGTCAAAGACTGGGAAATGGGCGTTTCTGCCCCTCAGAACGTCGTTCTCGTCTCGATTCCCTCCCTCCTCGACCCCCACCTCGCGCCTCCGGGAAAGCACGTCATTCACGCATATACCCCCGGAAACGAGCCTTACGATTTGTGGCAAAAGCTCGTGAAGCGAAGCTATCCCGTAGGGAATCGCACCAGCGAAGAATACAAGCTGCAAAAACAAGCGCGCGCCGAGGTAATGTGGGAAGCCTTAGAGAGAATTATCCCCGATATTCGATCGCGCTGCGAAGTCACCTTAGTTGGGACACCCCTAACCCACGAACGGTTTTTGCGCCGCCATCGCGGTACCTACGGGCCCGGAATTCGGGCGGGTAGCGGCTTGTTTCCCGGGCCGAGAACGCCTTTAGTGGGGCTGTTTTGCTGCGGAGATTCGACGTTTCCGGGAATTGGTTTGCCGGCTGTTGCTGCTAGCGGTGCGATCGCTGCCAATACGATCGCACCTTTGTACAAACATTTGCAATTGATTCGGGAAGTTATATCGATTCCGGTTGCACCGGAATGATGTTGACTGTGAAGTCGAATTTACTCTTCCGAGGCTAACGGATTTGATATTATTAGTTAGTTGTTATTAGACATCTCCCATAATTCTTGTGGAACAGCCACCGTGCCTGTTCAAAACCTGCTTTTTAGGAGATGTTTATTAGTTATTTGTTATTTGTTAACGGAATTATTGAAGCGCTTTCCTAGCGTAGGATGCGAAGCAAGAGCAAACAATAATTGTAAATACAGCAGTTCTCAATCTTGGTGAGGTATGCCCTATGCCCTATGCCCTATGCCCTATGCCCGCTTATCAAGCGTACACCTCATGTTACTGAGAAAGGCTATAGTTAGTAAAATGTGACCGATATCTGTCAGCATAGAAATAGATAGTTCGATCGCAAAGAGGCCACCGTGCAACCCGTAGACTTTACAACTTTAACCGCCACTTGCAGCGAACTGCGAGCCCAATGGCTGCCAGCGCGCTTAGAACAAGTCTACCAGCGCGATCGCTTCACCGTGTCCCTAGCCCTCCGCACCATGAAAGGGCGCGGCTGGGTTGACCTTTCCTGGCATCCTGTGGCCGCCCGCATCTGCGTCGGCGACCCCCCGCCCCGCATTCCCGACACCTTCACCTTCAGCGAACAACTGCGCCACCAACTCAGCGGTTTAGCCTTAGTTTCCATCGCCCCCGTGGCATCCTGGGAAAGAGTCATCGACTTGCAATTCGCCAAACGCCCCGGAGAACCCGCCCTCTGGCACCTCTACGCCGAAATCATGGGCAAGTACAGCAACGTCATACTCACCGCCCAAGACAACCTCGTTGTCACCTGCGCCCACCAAGTCAGCGCCAAACAGTCTACCGTCCGTCCCATCCAAACCGGGCAACCCTACGAAATGCCCCCGTCTTTGACCGATGCAGTGCCGAGTCTGAGCGAATCTCAAAACCGCTGGCAATCACGAATTAGCCTGGTTCCTGGGAAATTAAAGGGCAATCTGTTGAAGAATTACCGAGGGACGAGTAAAGCCTTAGTTTTGTCAATGATTCGATCGGCTTCTTTAGACCCCGAACAATCCACCGACAGCCTCAATCCCGACGAATGGCAGCAACTATTTCAACGCTGGCTATACTGGCTGCAATGCCTAGAAAACTCCAAATTTCACCCAAGTTTTACCCCCGAAGGCTACACAGTCATCGATTGGCCCGTCCCAGAAAATCACAATGTAGGGGCGGTGCCTCCGTGCCCGCCCTCTGATGCTTCTTCCGTTCAAGAAATACTTAACAGCTACTACACAGGCCAAATCAATCAAGAAGTATTCGCCCAACTGCGGCATCAGCTTACCCAAAAACTCAACAACGTCCTGGCAAAACTGCGCCTCAAAGCCAACACATTTAAAGAACGCTTACAGCAATCTGCAGACGCAGACACCCACAAATCCCAAGCCGACTTGCTGATGGCAAATTTGCAGCATTGGGAACCGGGAATGAAATCAATTTCCCTCCCTGACTTTGAAACTGAGAAACCAGTTATCATTCCCCTAAACCCGGAAAAAAATGCGGTTCAAAACGCTCAAGCAATCTACAAAAAACACCAAAAACTTAAAAGAGCCCGCATTGCAGTAGAACCTTTGTTAGCCGCCGTACAGGAAGAAATCGACTATTTAGAACAAGTTGAAGTCGCACTTTCAGTATTGGAAACCTACCGCAACACCCAAGATTTGCAAACCCTCGCCGAAATCCGCGAAGAACTGATCCAACAAAAATATCTAGACGTACCAGATTACCGCAGTACCGACAAAAATGCTGCGATCGAATTTCACCGCTACCAAAGCCCCAGCGGCTTTGAATTATTAATCGGGCGCAACAACCGCCAAAATGACCAACTCACTTTTCGCACAGCCAACGACTACGACTTGTGGTTCCACACCCTAGAGATTCCCGGAAGCCACGCTTTGCTGCGTCTCAAACCCGGTACTGTTGCTGAAGAAACCGATTTGCAATTTGCCGCCGACATGACTGCTTACTACAGTCGCGCCCGCCACAGCGAACAAGTCCCCGTGGTTTATACAGAACCGAAATATGTATACAAGCCCAAAGGCGCAAAACCGGGTATGGTTGTATACAAGCAGGAGCGGATTGTTTGGGGCAGACCGCAGCAAGCTCCGGCATAATTTATATAAAGTGAGTAAAATGGTTGATCGGCAAGCGAAACTTCGTTTTTACCTCAAATAAGCTGTTTGGAACCGATAAACCTACGCAGAAACCGGATTTTTGAAGCCAGCTTTGGTTATATAGCAGTCGCCAAGGCGGTTAAGACGTATACTGGAAGTAATCCGGAATCATGCGATCGCGAAACCCATGCCCAAA
>NZ_JAUBPW010000108.1:0-14545 GCF_036700965.1 Microcoleus sp. Pol8_D6
GCATCTATCACGGGATGGGATTATATTCTATCGGCACTAAATACTGTAGCATAATTTTGGAGAATTGGTATTACTTTGATTATTTGCTCGTTATGTCCCGACAAACCCGTCGGAAACGTAGACAGGGCATGGCTTCGTGGTTTTTGGCTTTATTATAAATCTTTATGAAATCCTGAAACGCTTAGATGTTACACTTTACAAGTCTCGACGCGAGAGTCTTCCTCGATAGAAGACCGATCCACTCCTCCCGATCCAACTTCCCCCACCCACGACGAGGCCACCGGGAGGTGAGCTTCACCCCCGGGAGGTGAGCTTCTGGTGCTTGCTCTGAAAAAGTGAGGTCTTTGTAGTACAGCCATTCGTTGTTATTTTTTCTCCAGCCTACCCGATCGCCAAACGCTTCCCATACTTTACTATCATATTCCCTAGTTCCCCCCAAACTTTGATAGATGCGCTTCTGCACCGAAAAGCCGAAGCGCCCATTGCTGTATTTTACCCAAAGTTGGTCAATGGTACGCAAGTCCTCGCAGGGAAAATTATCAATACTTTCTGTATTCAGCCATCCTTCTTCCTCCCTATCCGCCACCTTCAACATCACTCTCGCCGTTTCCTCATCCGCCTCTTTCCACTTTTTAGCAGCCAATAAATTCCGCAAGTTTATATAATCCATCCCCACGGCTGAAATTAACTCTACCTCATCCTCAGCTTTTTTAGGCATCACTAAATTCAACCATTCCTGCACCGACTGCGGGCGATTTTGCGGTTCCAACTCCATCCCTTTCATAATCGCCGCATTCACTCGAGCGCTAATCTCTGAATTGAATTGCTTTGGCGGAGTTAAAGGAATATTTTGCTTCCTGAATTGCGACGGAAACGGCAACTCACCAGTCAACATGACATAAAGCGTTGCTGCTAGGGAATAAACATCAGTATAAGCACCAAGTTCGGCGCGTTTTTCTAATAATTCAATGGGTGCGTAACACTCAGTCCCGGAATTACTATTTGTCCGCAATTTACCCGGCGCTGTCACCTGCCGCGCTATGCCAAAATCAATCAAAACGGCTTCAATACCCCGCTGCCTGAGCATAATATTTTGGGGTTTAACATCAAGGTGAGTAAATCCTTGCTGGTGGACAAAACTCAGCGCGCTTCCGACTTGTTGAATAATTGGCAAAGCTTTTTCTTCCGACAAAATGCCGTTATCTTCGAGATATTCTGCTAAGTCAATTCCGTCGATTAATTCCATCATCATGCACCACAATTCGATATTTCCCACCGTTTCGGGAAATACTTCGTAAACTTGCACGACGTGTGGGTGGCTGCACTTGGCTAAAGATAAAGCTTCGTTGACAAATTTGGTTTGGAATTCGCGAAAGTTTGGCTTACCTTGAACGTTGGCATTTAGGGTTTTGATGGCGACTACTTTACCTTCTTTGCGGTTTTGAGCGCGGTAAGTGACACCGAATCCGCCGCCGCCGAGGATGGCTTCGATGATGTATTTGCCGTTGTGGATTTGTTGTCCCGGCTGCCAGTGCCTCATAGCGGGTTTGTGGGGAGGGATAGGATGGTTTTGATTATAGCTGAGATGGGGGAATTTTTGTTGAGGCTTTGGATGATATCGTTTACGGTTGTTTCGGAATAATTTAACCGCAGAGGCCACAGAGGGCACAGAGGAAGAGAAGAGAGAGGTGAGGTTGAGAAACCGGGTTTTTTTACCTATATATTCGGCATCTATCAAACCCGGAGATCCCCCCTAGCCAAGAGGGCGGGCACGGGGGCACCGCCCCTACAAGGGGGGAACTGGAAGTAATCAAAGTCAACCCCTACTCCCCTTCTTAAGGGGGATTTAGGGGGATCTAGACTTAGATATAAACGAGATTTACATGGATTACAATCTTAATTGTAAGCCTCCATTGGTAAACAAGAACAGACAAAATTGCGATCGCCAAACGCATTATCTATCCGCCCCACCGTCGGCCAAAACTTATGTTCGCGAGTCCAAGGTGCCGGATAAGCCGCTTGCGCGCGACTATAAGGACGATTCCACTCATCAACCATCAGAGATTCTGCGGTGTGCGGCGCATTTTTCAAGACGTTATTTGGCGCGTCAACATTACCGTTTTCAATCTCCGCAATTTCAGCTCGAATTGCAATCATTGCATCGCAAAAACGGTCTAATTCCTGCTTCGATTCGCTTTCAGTTGGTTCCACCATTACCGTACCAGCAACCGGCCAAGAAACCGTCGGCGCGTGATAGCCGTAATCCATCAACCGTTTAGCAATATCTTCAACTTCAATAGCCGCAGACTTTTTGAGCGATCGCAAATCTAGAATACACTCGTGCGCCACCAAACCAGCTTTCCCTTTGTACAAAACCGGATAGTAAGATTCTAAGCGTTTTGCCATGTAATTAGCATTAAGAATTGCTACTTTTGTTGCCTCAGTTAAACCCACTCCTCCCATCATCCGAATGTACATCCAAGAAATAGGCAAAATGCTAGCACTTCCCCAAGGCGCGGCGGAAACAGCACCAACTGATATTTGTTGACTGTTGACTGTTGACTGTTGACTGTTAAGAATAGAATGACTGGGCAAAAATTCTACTAAATGAGACATTACCCCAATCGGCCCCATTCCCGGCCCGCCGCCGCCGTGGGGAATACAGAAAGTTTTGTGCAGATTCAAGTGGCAAACATCAGCACCAAAATCACCGGGGCGGCACAAACCCACTTGAGCATTCATATTTGCGCCGTCCATATAAACTTGTCCACCGCAGTTGTGGACAATATCGCAAATCTCTTTAATTTCTTCCTCAAAAACGCCGTGAGTTGATGGATATGTCACCATCAAGGCCGCCAGTTCATTTTTGTGTTTTTCTGCTTTTTTATGTAAATCTGCTACATCAATATTGCCCTGAGAATCGCACTCTACAGCAACTACTTTCATCCCCGCCATCACCGCGCTAGCCGGATTTGTACCGTGGGCTGACTGGGGAATCAAACAGATATTTCGGTGAGACTCGCCTCGGTGTTCGTGGTATTGGTGAATAACTAACAAACCCGCGTATTCGCCCTGAGAACCGGCGTTGGGCTGCAAAGAAATTCCCGCAAAACCCGTGATTTCTGCTAGCCACTGTTCTAGTTGCACGAACATCATTTGATAGCCGCGAGTTTGATCGCGGGGGGCAAAGGGATGTATCTTGCCAAATTCTGCCCAAGTCACGGGCATCATCTCTGCTGTGGCATTCAATTTCATTGTGCAAGAACCCAAGGGAATCATCGATGTATTTAGCGATAAGTCCTTGGCTTCTAAACGGTGCAAATAACGCAAAAGTTCAGTTTCTGAATGGTAGCTGTTGAAAACTGGATGGGCGAGATAGCTGCTGGTGCGATCGCAAAAATCTGGTAAAGTCAAATAGCCACTCAATGCGTCTGCATCCAGCGGAATGTTGAGAGCCTTCTGCCCGTCCGGCCTGATATAATCTTTATCCTGTGCAAAAATTTTCCATAACTCTTGCACATCTTCAACGGTGACAGTTTCATCTAAAGTGATTCCCACTGTCGAATCATTGAAAATTCGGAGATTAATTTTGCGAACTTTAGCAGCTTCTAGAATTTCTGACAGCGGTTTATCTCCCAATTCTACCCGCAAAGTATCGAAGAAATGTTGAGAACCAATTGTGTATCCGAAACTTCTTAAACCGGATGCCAAAAGTGCCGTTAAACTCCATACTTTCTCAGCAATGTCTTTCAGTCCAGACGGGCCGTGATAAACAGCATACATACTCGCCATCACTGCCAGCAAAACTTGAGCAGTACAAATATTGCTAGTAGCTTTTTCGCGGCGGATGTGCTGTTCGCGAGTTTGCAAGGCCAAGCGCAAAGCAGATTTGCCGTTGGCATCTTTAGAAACGCCGACAATTCTCCCCGGAACTTGCCGTTTAAACTCTTCTCGCGTGGCGAAATAGGCGGCGTGAGGCCCTCCGTATCCCATCGGCACTCCGAAGCGCTGAGTGCTTCCTACGGCTATATCCGCGCCGAATTCGCCGGGGGGTGTCAGCAAGCAAAGGCTCAATATGTCGGCGGCGACTGTGACTAATGCGCCGACTTCGTGTGCCGATCGAATAAAATCGGTATAGTCGTAAATTGCGCCGTCTGTGGCGGGGTATTGCAGGAGAGCGCCGAAGATTGTACGATCAAACTCAAAGCTTTGATGGTCGCCGACAATTACTTCAATTCCCAACGGCTTAGCGCGAGTTTGCACAACTTCCACAGTTTGAGGGTGGCAATCTTGGGAAACAAAAAATGCTTTTGCCCCCTTTTTGCTGGCGCCGTAACTCACCGCCATCGCTTCCGCCGCCGCTGTCCCTTCATCCAGCAAAGAAGCGTTGGCAATTTCCAAACCCGTGAGGTCAATTATCATGGTTTGGAAGTTCAGTAAAGCTTCCAATCGCCCTTGAGCAATTTCGGCTTGGTAGGGAGTGTAAGCTGTATACCAGCCGGCATTTTCTAGGATATTCCGCTGGATGACGGGGGGAGTTATGCAGTCGTGATATCCTGTGCCGATGTACGATCGAAATACCTGATTTTTTGCAGCAATTTCTTTCAATTCTGCCAAAGCGCTGTACTCGCTTTGCGCTGCGGGAAGTTGTAGCGGTTGAGAAATACGAATCGTCGCAGGAACCGTTTTGTCAATCAACTCATCGAGGCTGGAAAGGCCCAAAACATCGAGCATTTCCTGGATTTCGCTGGGCTTAGGGCCAATGTGCCGGCCCGCAAAACCACCAATGGGGGAAAGGTTTTGCTGCTGACTGGGTTCAAGTTGAGGGCTGTAGAGTACCAAGGCGGATTCTCCTGAATAGACTTTTGCTTCTTTGTTTGTAACATTTTGCTAAGAAAACCAGGAAGATTTTCTGCGTCTATCAAAGTCCGACAGTCCGACAGGGGGTGAAACCCCTGTCTCATAGCTAAAGTCGTCGGTCGCCGACTGTAGATTAAGCTGCACTTATCGCAACTCCCCCCGCAACAGCTTGGTATTTCAGTCTTCTTTAGACGACTTGTGCTAAAAGCCCCGTGGGTTTCAACCCCTGGCAGATTGTGGAATTATCAACGAGCCCTATGCCCTATGCCCCATGCCCTATTCCCTATTCCCTATTCCCCTTCCACCATTTTTCGATACTCCGGGGCCGAGAAAGCGTCGTCTGCTTCGCTGGGATTGTCAACGCGCACTTTCAGCAGCCACCCAGCGCCATAGGGGTCTTCGGCTAAATTTTCGGGAGACTCTATAATCTCATCATTGCGTTCTACGACAGTACCGGTAACGGGCGCTTTCAAGTCTTCAACGGCTTTCACTGACTCGACTGTACCGAAAGCTTCGCCCTTTTCCAACCCTGCACCCACTTCGGGCAAATCTAGAAACACGATATCACCGAGTTGGTCAACAGCAAAAGCACTAATGCCGATGGTGGCAATTTCGCCTTCGAGTCGGATGTATTCGTGGGTGTCTAGGTATTTCAAGTCATCGGGGTATGTTAGTGCCATGTCTTTTCTCGCAATAAAAAAGTATCAAGTAAATCTTAGTGAACTATGGGCATTTATTGATGACTAAGTGGAACAAAAAAAATATTAAACGCTTGCTTTTTGGAGAATTTTCTGTCAAAAGACTGATGCGCTCTATAATTTTTATTTACGCATTTCTGTGTTTTTACGGTTTCTTTTTTTCAGAACGACTAATTTTTCAACCTCCGCCATCTAGCCAGAGTGATAGCAGGGAAGTTATCCAAGTTAGCTCAGCTAATGGCGTGAAAATTTCTGCTGTTAATTTTCCTAACCCGCAAGGTAAATATACCATACTTTACAGTCACGGGAATGCGGAAGACTTGGGCGGGATTTTGTGGCTACTCAGAGAGATTCGAGATAGCGGGTTTGCTGTGTTTGCCTATGATTATCAAGGTTACGGCACGAGTCAGGGAAATCCTTCTGAGTATAATACTTATCGTGATATTGAGGCTGCTTACAATTATTTAACCCAACAGTTGGGAATACCTGCAAACCAAATTATTCTTTACGGGCGTTCTGTGGGGGGTGGGCCTGCAATTGATTTGGCTTCGCGGCAAAAAGTCGGCGGTTTGGTGGTTGAAAGTTCCTTTGTTTCGGCTTTTCGGGTGTTGACGCGGATTCCGATTTTACCCTTTGACAAGTTTGTGAATATTGATAAGATTGGCAAAGTGTGATCGCCTGTTTTGGTAATTCATGGTAAGGCTGATGAGGTTGTGCATTTTTGGCATGGAGAGCAGTTGTTTGCCACCGCCAACGAGCCGAAAGTGAATTTTTGGGTTGATGGGGCTGGTCATAATGATTTGATGGATGTGGCGGGCGATCGCTATGCTGCAACTTTGCGACAATTTGCTAAGCTAGTAGATGAGTCTTCTTGGCCAAGATGAGCAACGGGCTAGAAGCCCGTTTCACAACAACACATACACTTACACTTTATAGCCTTTCTCAGTAACATGAGGTGCACGCTTGATAAGCGGGCATAGGGCATAGGGCATAGGGCATACCTCACCAAGATTGAGAACTGCTGTACTTAATTTAACTGGGGCGGTTTGGCGAGCGATAAAATGGTTTTTTTACCACACTAGCCTGATAGTTTTTCCCGCGAATTTCGATTTCTAATTGCTGACCGATTTTCGCTAATTTTGCTGGAACAACCGCGAGGGCTACTGCCCGATTCAAAGTAGGCGATAATGTACCGCTAGTAACTTCTCCTACTGTTTCCCCTTCAAATATTACCGGATAGCCGTGGCGTGCAATATGCCGCCCCTGCATTTCTAAACCTACCAACCGCTTTGATACTCCACTAGCTTTCTGCTGTTCCAAAACCTCGCGACCAATAAAATCCCCTTTGGTGTCGAGGTGAACAACCCAACCCAATCCAGCCTCTAAAGGCGTGATATTGTCGTTAATATCTTGACCGTAAAGAGCCATTGCTGCTTCTAAACGCAAGGTATCTCTCGCACCCAAACCGCAGGGTACAACGCCAGCAGCTAACAATTTTTGCCACAGTTCTTTTCCTACTTCGGCATCCACCATGATTTCAAACCCATCTTCGCCGGTGTAACCAGTTCTGGCGATAAAACTCGGCTGTCCCAAAAGATTTGTTTCTAAGTGACCGAAAGCTTTAATTGGTGCCAGGCTGTCTTCCACAAAAGGCTGGAGATAGTTAACAGCTTCGGGCCCTTGAATTGCAATTAAAACTTTATCTTCGGAGAGGTCTGTAAAACTGAGTTCGCTCAATTCTATGTGAGTGGTGATCCATGCTTTGTCGGCGATGCGAGTGGCGGCGTTGACAATGATTACTGCACGTTCTTCGCTAGTGATAGCGTCGGGTTCTTGGCAGTAGAAAATAATGTCGTCTAAGATGCAGCCTTTGGCATTTAGCAAGACTGTATATTGAGCTTGACCGGGTTGCAAGCGGCTCAAGTCTGAGGGTACTAAGGGTTGAAATTTTTCTCTTACTTGTTTCCCTCTCAAACCAAATTTTCCCATGTGGGAAATGTCGAACATTCCTGCTTGCTGGCGTACTGCTTGGTGTTCGCTGCTGATGCCTGCGTACTGTACTGCCATCTCCCACCCGGAAAACGGCACCATTCGGGCTTTGAGTTCTAATGATAGGTCGTACAGAGGCGTGCGGGCAAGTTGGCTCGGACTCTCTGGATTGCTGGGTTCAGTTGACTTTGCCACAGGTAGCGCTTTGGTTGCGGGTAGACTGTTTTGATTTTACGGGAAAATTGGTTTTCGCGGTGTGTAGCCCGATCGATTTTAAGGACACGCCAATACTGTTTAGGTACAAGTCGCGATCAAATTTAAGCGCGCGGTGGTACTGTTTCGGTACAAATTAGGACACAGCAGTGATGTATCCCTAATTTTAATTTATGGAGAATAGCGGGCTCGAACCGCTGACCCCTACAATGCCATTGTAGTGCTCTACCAACTGAGCTAATTCCCCTTTCTTTTCGCGCTCTCAATCATGCCTTAACTAACCAATATTTGTCAAGCTTTTTGGGGAAATTAGTTTTGAGCCTTCGGCTGGCAAGGCTTTCGGCTTTTTTTCACAAAACTCTCCTCGCTTCTGGACAATCGTCAATCCCCTACTATCATCTAGTAAGTGTGTTGGGATATTTCGGTTAAATGGCTCAAACAAGAGCCCATGAGAAAGTAGACGACTAGCAGAGCGGCGGCTGAGACCGCAACTAGGGTGCCGGCTAGCATTAGTGAAAATTCCCGTTGCGCGATCGCCTCTTGCATTAAGTGCAAAGACCAGGCAACGAGGGCAACGTCAATTATTAAAATAGGAACCAGCATAAGTTACGATTTGTAACAGCTCACCTATTGTAACAAAACTTTTGGTTAAGTGCAGATAAGCTCAGACGTATTTAACTATTGCTGTAAAACCCGAAGGGAGCAGCGGAAAGCCGCTGAGAAAAAGTTATAGCTTTTCTTGATAATTACAATATGCAAAGTTAATGAGAGCTAGCTCAGCCTTAGAGGTGCGTTTTTGCCTCTTGAGCGAGCGATTAAGAGCCCGATAGCTGCGCTTTACACGCATTTTTGAGGGGGTAGGGTGCGTTAGCGAAGCCCGCCCCTACGGGGGCTACGCCAACGAAGAGGCTCGACCTTTGAGTATAACTGATTTGATAGCAGAAGGTCTGAGCCGCTGTTGCACTTGGATGCTGTAAAATTAACTTTATTAACCTGCTTGAAAAGATGACAAATCGCTCTAGTCGCGCCCTTTTTCACAGCAAAACACTCAACACTGCTTTGCGTGCTTTTAGCTTTCCGCAAGATATGGAAGTGCGCCACCAAAAATTGGGAACGTGGATTGCTACACTTAAAACTGGTACGTTAGACGAAGTTAAAGAAGTTGCGCTGCACGGTAGTTTTATTAATGATATTTTTCAGGATGTTTTGGGATATTGCTCGGTAATTCAAGGTGCGGGGAAAGCTTGGGAAATTAACGCGGAACAAACGATATCTGATGGTGGCGGTTCTGCTGACGGGGCGATCGGCTTTTTTACTGCTGCTGACAATGCTAAAGGCAAAGCCGTGTCCCTACAAGGTAAAGTGATTGCTCCGATCGAACTCAAGGGAGCGAAAAATGATTTAGACCGTCCCGCATCCAGGCGAACCGAATCAGCAGTTGACCAAGGTTGGCGCTACGCTAATTATACACCCGATTGTCGCTGGATTATTGTCTCGAATTATCGAGAGTTGCGACTTTATCATACAAATAAAACTCCCGCTTATTACGAACAATTTTTTCTAACTGACTTGGCGGATATGGCAGCTTTTAAGCGGTTTTACTTTCTGCTGTGTCGCCGCAACTTTTTGCCCCACAACCAAGCTCAAACAGTTTCTGTTATTGACAGACTGTTAAAAGACTCTGACGAAGCTCAAGAGGAAATTACCAATAAATTATATCAAGAATACAAAGCAATTCGACTCGCTCTCGTCAAGCATTTTCGCTTTACTGGGCCGCAGGATATCCCCAACCGCGAGCGTGTACTCATCGAAAAAGCTCAAAAAACTTTAGACCGCGTTTTATTCATTGCTTTTTGTGAAGATAAAGGATTGCTGCCGCCAAACACCCTCAGCAACGCTCACGACCACAAAGACCAATACAATCCTAGATTAATTTGGGAAAATTATCAATCTGTATTTCGCTGGGTTGATGTGGGAAATGATGATCCTCCTGTACGGGGATACAACGGCGGTTTATTTAAATTCGATCCGGTTTTAGACGCACAACTGACTGTGCCAAATCCTTTATGCAGTCTGCTTAATAAGCTGACCAAATTTGATTTTGATACCGAAGTTTCCGTCGATATTTTGGGGCATATCTTCGAGCAGTCGGTTACAGATTTGGAAGAGTTAAATGCTGCAAATAGCGGACAGGAATACAATCAGAAAAAAGGCAAGCGGAAAACTCAAGGTGTGTTTTACACGCCAGCTTATATTACTCAGTATATTGTCGAGGTTTCTCTCGGTGGCTATTTGCAGCGGCGAGAGCAACAATTGCGCGATTTTTTCCTAATCGGCGAAGTTGCTGGAGTGTCGGTTCAGCCGCCCAAGAAAACTGCAATTAAGTTTTGGAAAGCGTATCGAGACGAAGTGCTGCAAAAAACGCGCGTCATCGATCCGGCGTGCGGTTCGGGAGCTTTTTTGATTGCGGCTTTTGATTATTTGATGCAGCAATACGAAAAAGTCGATCGCGAATTGAATGCTTTGGGGTATAAGCCAAAAAACGGCAAGTCGCTGGAATTTGACCGAAGCATTTTAAGCAACAACCTGTACGGCGTAGATTTGCTGCCGGAATCGGCGGAAATTACCAAGCTTTCGCTGTGGTTGAAGACAGCGGAACCGGGTAAAACGCTGGCTTATTTGGATGATAATATTAAAGGGGGAAACTCGATCATCGCTGACAGTAATGTAGCAGATACAGCGTTTGATTGGAAAGCTGAATTTCCCCAGATTTTTGCTGATGGTGGTTTTGATGTTGTGATTGGCAATCCGCCTTACGTGCGGCAGGAGTTGCTATCTCTAATTAAACCATACTTGCAAGCCAATTATGAATCTTATAACAGCGTAGCAGACCTTTATACTTACTTTTATGAACTCGGATTAAACATTCTCAAACCGGGGGGAGTGCTTTCGTATATTGTTACAAATAAATGGCTGAGGTCTGGATACGGCGAACCTCTACGCAAGTTTTTTGCCAATCAAGGTTTACTAGAGCAAATTATTGATTTCGGACACGCGCCAATTTTTGAGGATGCTGATACTTTTCCCTGTATTGTCGCAATCAGAAAACCTAACGCTTCTCTATGTATCTCTGAAACTGAAAGCGAGATTGAGCAAGGTAAATTTGAACCTAATTCGTCTGTGATTGTTTGCCCGGTTCCGCGCGAGGAACTTGCTAATATCAACCTTACACAATACGTTCAACAACACGGCTATCAAATTTCGCGAGATCGTTTTATTGCGAATGCTTGGAGTTTGGAACCTCCTGCTGTTGATGATTTGATGCAAAAAATTCAACGAGTGGGTGTTCCGCTTAAAGATTTTGCCGGCGTTAAGCCTTATCGAGGTATTTTAACAGGATTGAATGAAGCTTTTTTAATTGATGAAGCGACTAAAAACAGTCTAGTGCAAGCAGACTCTAAATCCGCTGAAATCATCAAGCCATTATTGCGAGGTCAGAACATTAAACGCTGGAGTCCAGAGTGGGAAAATCTTTGGATTATTCTGCTGAAGTCTAGCAGCGATAGTGTATGGCCGTGGAGTACCGCAAACGATAAAGCAGAGGAAGTATTTGCACAAACATTTCCATCGGTATATAAGTATATGAAGCCGATGCAAGAAAAACTGTCTAAGCGTTCCGACCAAGGGCGTTACTGGTGGGAACTGCGATCGTGTGCCTACTATAACGTTTTTCAAAAACCAAAAATTATCACTCAAGATTTGGCTACTTATTCTTGGTTTTGCTTCGTCGATCAAGAGATATACCCAGTGAATACTTGCTATCTATGGCCAACAGGAAATTTTTATATGCTTGGGTGGCTGTGTTCGCCAATAACTTGGTGGATTTGTCACCACACTTTGCAAAAAGGAATCAATGACACACTGCGAATGTTTAGAGAACAGGTAGAAACTTTACCCATCGCACCACCAACTGACTCAATTCGTGCCGAAGTAGAACCAATTGTCAGCCGTTTAATTGAAATCGCCAAAACTAATCAAGAAACTCACCGAGATGTCTTGGAATGGCTGGAAATCACTTATTTAATTGATAAAGTCGGACAAAAACTCGAAGATTTTTCTGTGCTTTCCTTTGCAGAGTTTGTAGCAGAAATCAGAAAGCGAATGCCAAAAACTAAATCCTCCGATCCTCTCGGCGTGGCTGGACTAAAAGCAGTCCGCGAAACTTATAATGAATATGCACCGGCCATTCAATCTCGCAAAGCTGAGGCGTTGAGACTCGAACACCGTTTATCTGACTTAGTTAATCAAGCTTACGGATTGACACCGGAAGAAATAGATTTGATGTGGAAAACAGCACCTCCGCGAATGCCGATCGCGAGACAGATTTGATATAAGGTTAGATTGGTGTTTGTCTTCGTCTGGAATGTTGGGATAACACTTTTTGCCGACAAATTATGCAATGTGTGCGGGATTTAAAGGTTAATTCTTGACCTTTGAGGTAATTTTTAATCTCCTGTTATCCCATCTTGCTCCCCCCTTGCTAAGGGGGGTAAAACACCTAATACTCTCAGCGATTTAATCCCCTGTTATCCCATCTTGCTCCCCCCCTTAGCAAGGGGGGGCTGGGGGGGTAAAAAAGCCAAGCAACAACGAAAAAATCCTCTTGCTCTCCCCCTTAGCAAGGGGGGTAAAACACCTAATGCTCTCAGCGATTTAATCCCCTGTTATCCCATCTTGCTCCCCCCCTCAGCAAGGGGGGGCTGGGGGGGGTAAAACACCTAATGCTCTCAGCGATTTAATCCCATCTACAATCACATCTAGAACCCCATCCAAATTATGATAAACATTATCATTTGTAAACCTCAAAAAATTAATTCTTGCTGATTCAATAAATTCTTGCCTTTCCGCATCATATTCTACAGCACCTTCTTGAAAATGACTATCACCGTCAACTTCTAGTGCTAACTTGATTTCCGGCGAGTAGAAATCGATCACAAATTCTGCTACGCTGTACTGTCTGCGAAATTTACAATTCTCAAGCTGTCTGTTTTTGATTTTGTCCCAGAGACGTTTTTCAGCTTTTGTCATTTCTCTGCGAAGCCGCTGTCGCTTGAGTTTTTCTGAGGTTTTGTTGTAAAGTTTTGTCATTTTTTTTATTTGGGTTTTTTAGTTGCTTGCTTGGCTTTTTTACCCCCCCCAGCCCCCCCTTAGCAAGGGGGGGAGCAAGAGGGTTTTTATACCAATTCTCCAAAATTATGCTACAGTATTTAGTGCCGATAGAATAGAATATAATCCCATCCCGTGATAGATGCGATTGTT
The DNA here is from genome assembly GCF_036700965.1 of Microcoleus sp. Pol8_D6. Taxonomy (NCBI): domain Bacteria; kingdom Bacillati; phylum Cyanobacteriota; class Cyanophyceae; order Oscillatoriales; family Microcoleaceae; genus Microcoleus; species Microcoleus sp. Pol8_D6. The sequence continues at coordinate 13,080 of NZ_JAUBPW010000108.1, forward strand.
TCACTTGAAAATTCTTCAAGAAAAGTGCGAACTTTTTCTTTGATTTCATCTAAGTTGTCATAAAGTTCCCAACTTAATTCTTGTTTTATATATTGCCATACTCTCTCGTTCGGATTCAATTCAGGACTGTATGGTGGTTGAAAAAGTAGTAAAATATTATCTGGGATTTTGAGTTGGCTACTATGATGAAACTTACCATTATCCAGTTGCACAACATTTAAATGCTCGGGATATTCTGCTGCTAAGTTATCTAGGAATATTTGAAAACATTGACCGTCAAGATGTGAAAACTCTAACCAGAAACTTTCTCCGGTTTGAGGGGCAACCGCCCCGTATAAATAGTAAGCTTTAAAATTCCATTGAACTAAACCTATTGGTTTGACTCCACGGGCTGTTATTTTTTTCCTTTCAATCGTTTTTAAGCCGATTCTAGTTTCATCTTGACACCAATATTTGAGACCATTTTTTGCTGGATTAGGGGTAGTGGACTCCAACCATAAAACAAGTTTCAGCAATTTTTCTAGTGGCGTTGCTGAATTAGGGTATGATAGATTGAGAGTACGAGTGCCAAAAAATAACACTTCAAAAAAAATAGAGCTTATGCAATGTCCTGAATGTCTGTCAAGTTACGTTAATAAAAATGGTCATAAAAAAGGCAAACAGAATTATATTTGTGTCAATTGTGCCAGACAATTTATAGACTGCTATCAACCTCATAAAGGTTACTCTTCAGAGGTAAAACGTGAATGTCTCAAAATGTATGTTAATGGTCTGGGTTTTCGAGCAATAGAAAGAATTAAAGGAGTACATCATACCACTATCATAAATTGGGTCAAGCAAGTCGGGGAATTGCTTCCTGATACTTATGAAGCAGAGACAATTCCCGAAGTTGCAGAACTTGATGAACTAGAAACATTTATTGGTCAAAAAAAATAAGATCTGGGTCCCGACAGCGGTTAATCACTTTCAGCCAGGGATTTTAGGATGGGTGCTGGGCGATCATAGTGCAGCAAGTTTTCGACCATTGTGGGAATTAGTCGGCAATTGGAAATGTTATTTTTATATTACAGATGGATGGCCAGTTTATCCCATGTTTATTCCAGAGGGAGACCAAATTATCTGTAAAACTTACATGACCAGAGTAGAGGGCGAAAATACGCGACTACGACATTATTTGGCACGACTTCATCGCAAGACTCTTTGCTATTCTAAGTCGAAAGAGATGCTCAAAAATTCCATTCGCTTATTAATTCATTATCTTAAGTTTTGGGACGTTCCGGTTCCCTATCCCGGGAATCATTTCAATCGCGTTCAAGCGAGGCAAATGGAGTAATGAATACATCCCTGCGATCGTACCAATCATACCTCAATTCAGCAACGCCTTTCTAGTTTTTTTTAAACTCTATTGCTGCCGCCGGATCTTTTTTGTTACTCAAACGCCTTGGTACTTTTAACTTGGCTTTCAT
>NZ_JAUBPW010000109.1:0-13873 GCF_036700965.1 Microcoleus sp. Pol8_D6
GCGATCGCCTGTTGGCATTTTTTGATGGGAGGCTGACATCCCCCAAGACTTGTACAGCGCAAGGTTATTGCCAGCCAGTCCTATATTATCATCTCTGGGGATTCTTCATAGCATAAACTTTTCCCTGCCACTCAGCATTGAAGGAAAAGTTGCGCCTAAATCCGGTTCTGCCAAATTGAGCGGGAAAAGTTGTGCCACTTTCAACAGTAGCAATTACTTCTGCCTCAGTTGCACCTCGCTCAATCAATCGTGCTTGAGCATGGGGATGTAATCTAACGCTCACGTTGCTATTACCTCCTTTTTGCCTCTTTATTTTTACACTAACTTAATTCACCCCAGTCGCGCTATCATCGCATAAGCATCAAAATAAAGGCATGAGCGCCCAACAACAACCTCATTCCATGTACTCCTTAAACTCTTCTAGCGGTTCGTCAAAATCATCCGACATCCAAACCATTCCTTTAGCACTTCCTGCTTGCCGATTGGGTTTAGTTTGTTTGGGAATTCCTACCAATTTTACAACAGGCTCGTTATCTTTACTAATCGAAATTTCTTCACATCTCATCGCCGCTTCGATTAATTCCAGAAGTTTTTCTTTAGCCTCAATAATGTCTACTATATACATAACTTGTCCCTCCTTAATATCAATCTACAAGATCACCATTCAAACTCAATTCGATAAATCCTCTTCCTCCAAATCCACAGGCTGAAACTCTAAATCACCAGGCTGCAACTGAGCCGGTGTAGCAGGAATCGCGGCAATAATTGCATCAATTACCTTCGCCACGGGAATAATCTCCATTCCTAACTCCGGCACCGGTTGATTCTTAGGAATAATCGCCCTTTTGAAACCCAATTTCGCCGCCTCCCTTAGCCGCAATTCTAATTGGGAAACCGGCCGCACCTGTCCTCCTAAACCCACTTCCCCAAGCAAAACAGTGCGTGCATCAACCACCCGATCGCGAAAACTGGCCACAACGGCGATCGCAACTGCCAAATCCGCCGCCGGTTCATCCACCTTCAACCCGCCCACCGTCGCCAAAATCACATCTAATTTAGATAAAGGAATCCCCACCCTTTTCTCCAAAACAGCTAAAATTTGCTGCAATCTAGCATTGTCAACACCAGTAGTAGTGCGGCGCGGCGAACCAAAACTTGCAGGGCTGACTAACGCCTGAATTTCTACTAAAATCGGTCGAGTTCCTTCGCAAGTAACAGTCGTCGAAGTACCCGGAGAAAATTCATCTCTATTGCCTAAAAATAACTCCGACGGATTATCTACTTCTCGCAAACCGTTGGCTACCATTTCAAAAACACCGATTTCATGAGTCGCGCCAAAACGGTTTTTCATCGATCGCAAAAGTCGATGAGAAGCAAAGCGATCGCCCTCAAAATACAGTACAGTATCTACCAAATGTTCCAAAACCCTCGGCCCGGCCAAAGCTCCATCTTTCGTAACGTGACCGACAATAAATAAAGTAATATTTTCCCTTTTCGCCACCTGCATCAAAGCAGACGTACATTCCCGCACCTGAGCCACCGAACCCGGAGCCGATGTTAAACTAGCAAAATAAATAGTTTGGATGCTGTCAATCACCGCCACATTCGGTTTCAGCGCTTCCAACTCCCGCAAAACAACCTCTAAATCCGTCTCTGGAAGCAAATAGAAATTCTCCGCTGAATTGTCCTCCGAATCCTTTTTAGCTTCCCCGTTACTCCCGGATTTATGTCCGCCGTTGCTTGACAAATCAACCGGATTAGCTACGCCCAAACGCTGCGATCGCAACTTTACCTGCTGGCCCGACTCCTCCGCACTCACATAGAGTATTCTATCCTTGCGGGCCAACATATTCGCCACCTGCAACAGCAGCGTCGATTTCCCGATTCCCGGTTCCCCCCCAATCAACACCAACGAGCCCGGAACAATCCCCCCTCCCAAAACTCGATCGAGTTCCCCGTAACCAGAAGGCCAGCGAGACTGAGTTTGGTCGGAAATCTGCGATAATCTGAAAGATACCCTTGGTTGACCCTTCGACTTATCAGGGGGCGAACCGCCCACTGTCTTAGTTGTCACCCCAGTTAAACCAGCCCGCGGCACACCAGCAGTAGGTTGCTCTAACTGCTCGTCAAAAGAATCCCACTTCTGACAGCTAGGACATCTGCCAAAATATTGTGGTGAATCATAGCCGCATTCCCGACAAATATATTGTATTCGAGGCTTAGGCATTGTTTTATGATAAATAGTCACCCTTAAAATTTAGAAAAGTCTGAGTTAAAGCAATTATCAAGCTTTCAGACCGATCCCCGCCCATGATTCAATTTGTGTCTTCTATGATAGGGTACAAAAAAATAACATTATCTGAAATGTAACTTAAGGAGTGCTCGGTAACTTGGAAAACCATAAAGAAAAAATTCTGGTAGTCGATGACGAAGCCAGTATCCGCCGCATTCTGGAGACTCGCCTTTCCATGATTGGCTACGATGTCGTCACCGCTGCTGACGGCGAAGAAGCTCTCGAAACATTTCGCAACACCGAACCCGACTTAGTGGTTTTGGACGTGATGATGCCGAAGCTAGACGGTTATGGCGTCTGTCAGGAGTTGCGTAAAGAGTCAGACGTACCCATCATCATGCTAACTGCTTTGGGAGACGTAGCCGATCGCATCACCGGTTTAGAATTGGGCGCCGACGATTACGTCGTCAAACCTTTCTCTCCCAAAGAACTCGAAGCTCGCATCCGTTCGGTACTGCGCCGGGTTGACAAAAACGGTGCATCGGGAATTCCCAGTTCGGGAGTCATCCACGTCACCAATATTAGGATTGACACCAACAAGCGCCAAGTTTACAAAGGCGACGAACGAATTCGGCTCACGGGCATGGAATTCAGCCTGTTAGAACTGCTTGTCAGCCGTTCTGGAGAGCCTTTTTCGCGATCGGAAATTTTGCAGGAAGTGTGGGGATACACGCCAGAACGCCACGTAGACACCCGCGTAGTGGATGTTCACATCTCGCGGCTGAGGGCAAAGTTGGAAGACGACCCCAGCAATCCCGAATTAATTCTTACCGCCCGTGGCACCGGCTATCTCTTCCAGCGAATTGTCGAAATTGGAGAAGTAGGATAAAGTCAGTTGGCAGTTGGCAGTTGGCATTAGTTAAATTACCAACTACCAATTACCAATTACCAAGGACTAATGACTAATGACTAATGACTAAATCTGATCCCAATAAAGTTTTGCGGCAATTGCCCTTAGTTGCAGGAGGGTTAGCAGGTACGCTGCTAATGGTAAACCGCTTGCTGACAGAGCAAATTACAGATTCTCAAGCTCGATCGGACGCTTTGGGAGTAATTATCAGCGCATTGCTGATTTTAACAGGTTTGCTGTGGCAGCAGGTGCAAGCGCGATCGCCTGATTCCGTAAAACTTATCGGCGAAGAAGGTTTTGAATTTGCGCCGGATTTACCGGAGGCTGTGAAAATAGAATTAGCCTGGGCGTCGCGTTTGCTGTTGACAAATACCGCCACAAGGTCGATCGTAATTGTGTATCAGGGAAAAGTCCTATTGCGACGCGGTATTTTAGGCATCAATCCCGAAGTCAAACCAGGGCCAATTTTGCAGCGAGTTCTCGACAAAAACAAACCAATTTATTTAGTAAATCTCAATATTTATCCCGGCAAAATTGAATTTGACTATTTGCCAGAAAATACCCAAGGAGTCATCTGTCAACCTATCGGCACCCAAGGCGTTTTAATCTTAGGTGCTAACGCGCCCCGCAGCTATACAAAACAAGATGAAAACTGGGTTGAAGGCATTGCCGACAAACTAGAAAATACCATCAATCAATTTTAGATTTTAGATTTTAGATTTTAGATTGTGGATTTTAGATTGTGGATTTTAGATTTTAGATTGTGGATTTTAGATTGTGGATTTTAGATTTTAGATGGTGGATTGTACAAGGCCAGCCATCTCAAAGTGCGATCGACTTCGAGGGCTGCGCTAACGACGAATTTGCCTCATTCTAGGTGTTGGCTATCGGCAATAAACAAGATTTATTACCGATATCTTTTAAAAAGAAGAAGAGCGAGTTCCCCAATGAAATTTCCACAGTTTGAGGGTCTTCTTCACCACTCCTGAGCCGGCTGCGTGCACAATGCCCATCTTAGTCATCAACAACCCTCTCCGGGTGCGCTAGGCGCACCTTACTAGCTCCAAACTCTCAACTCAAAACTCAAAACTACTACCGAGCCCAGTCAGTACCGCGCCACAGCGTAAAAAACAAAACACTAGAAATCAGCGCGCCCAGCAGCCACTTAACAGCATTTTTAAATAACCCCACGCGCTGACTAGACTGAACCGCAGCACTTTGCGTCTGTAACCGTTCCTTAGCCGGAGTAATTCTCGAAAGAATTTGCTCTTTCAATTGCTGTGGGTTTTGCGTATCCGCTTGTACGCCCAAACGCGTAAGTTCCCCCGCCAAATTCCTTAAATCTTCAGGACTACCCTTTTTTAACCTGTCTTCCACCTGCTGCAACTGAGCTAATTGTTGGTTTGCTTGAGTAGTAATTTGCTGGTTGTTTTGGTTGTTCACATAGATAGTGCCAAAAATTCCCAAAGGCAGCATCAACAGAAAAACTAGACCTAGCAGCAGACAAACCCAAGACAAAACCTTCAAAAAAACCTCTTCCAAGCCTCTGCGATCGTACCCTTCGCCAAAAAATATCAGCGCCATTGCCAGTAGAGGAACTGGCACTCGTTCCACTACAGCCCCAATCGTCTGCAATTCCCAGAGGCGATTGCCAAAATTTGCGGGTATAAGAACTGCAATCGTATCTAATACAGACAAAATTAATAGACCGTAGCCAATCCAACGCAGTCTGTAGATAGAAAAACCTTGTTCGCCTTGTAAGTCATTCATAAAATAATCAGAGTTGTTGTTAAGAAAAATCTCTCTTGACGCCGCCCAATAACGGATACAAGCCCCCGACAACAGTCGTGGAGAGTCAAAAATTTTAGACTCTTGTTCCAACTTCCAGATTCACCTGTGGAGTAAAGCTAAAAGCTAAAAGCTAAAAGCTAAAATCTACTGAATCGAGTCAAGGCTCGGGGAATCGCGGCTGCCACCACTCATACCAAGAAACCCAAGCATTCTCTAGAATTTTTTTGGCATCTTCTGGAGTTGTTTTATCCAAAGGCACAGACATCTGAGTCCACAAACAGCGCCGGTCTTGAATATTTCCCCTACCTAACAACCAAAAGAGAATACGGTTTGGCTGCCAATCGCGAGTATTTCGATTATATCTAAACTGTTGGGAAGTTACTGTAGGACTGCCATGAGGATTGATACACGAACTCAAATACAGTCGATTTTGCTGTTGCACAATTCCGTGAAACCCCGCGCCTTGAGTGTTTGCCAATGCTAGTTTAACAGGATACGACTTGAGAATAGTATGTCCTTTCATCATACCTTCCACATCCCCAATGGTGTTTACCGCATAGCGCATCTCTATTTCTAGAGCCATGCTCTTTTTTTGATATTCATATTTCCTGGCAGCTTTGAATTCTGAATTTTCCTTAATTTCCAGAAGCGCGCTCTTGTTTAGTTTCCAATCGGCTAGAGGCACCGACTCGGGAAACTCAAACGGGGTTGCCACATTCTTGCCGTCCGATGGATAGAAAACCAATTTTCCGGCAACCAACAAAACCCCTCCCAAAGTAACAGCCAACAGGGAAAGCCTAAGTGGTTTCCAAGATGTAATAGCCATTAGCAATTCTGTCCTTCCTGATTTGGGGGTTGGTCTTTCAAAATTGCAAACCAGCAGAATAACCCGAAAATAAATACAGCAATCATCGAAAATATTACCGAACCATTTCCTTCGTGCCAGTATTTAAATGCTTCTGGTTGAGATAGCGATACCAGCACGGCCAGGAGACCAACTCGCGCGGCATTAACTAGAAATGCAGTAATTATGGCTACGAATGGCAATACAATTTTCTGACCCGTAGTGGTAGGAAACATCAGTAAGAAAACCAGAGCTAGTCCTAACAATTGTAGCATCGCATTTACGCCGGAACAGCCGTGATACACTTCCACGCTGCCCTTTTCCAGGATTAGAAAAACCCCTTTCCGCACCACTTCAAATCCTATATAGTGCAGGAGGAAAGCTGAAAATTTTGCTGTTAATAGGGCGACATCAACGAAGACTCCGATTAATCCGGGAGGAATAGCTGTATAGCCAAGAATTAGAAGTTCCTGCCAATATTGTTTCAGTCCTTTTGTGCCGGAAGCCAGCAATGCAAGACTGATTCCTGACAAAAAAGGCGTTGCTCGGATGAAAAAGTCGTATCCAGATATCGACGAACTTTTGAGCAATATTAAAGCAATTAAGGATGACCCCAAGAAGCTGGCAAAAACTCCGCTTTCAAAAGTTAAGGATTCGTGCCTTTCCCAAATTAAAAATGCTACGACTCCCCAAAAAAGTAACATTGTACCGAACAGGTCAGTATCGTTTGTTCTGGAAGTCAGAGTTAGGTGTATGGCAATCAAACCGCAGGCGATGCCTAACAGCCAGTATTTAGGTTCTTGGATGTGCTTGAGCGAGTTTATTTCGGTCATTGCTGCTTTTTGTTTTTCCTAAAAGCTTCTAAAATGCTTACTCTTGTAACCCTATTAAAATTATCAGCTACAAACACTTGAATTTATGCGTTTGGGATGATTTTTCACTAAATCTTCACAAAGATTGACAAGAGCAAATATGTGTGATATCACCTTTGCCTAATTAAATCTGAAGTTAGGTGCAAAGACCAAAGACAACAGGTTTTTCAATTCGGATCGATCGCACTTAACGAATGATTTTCCTCCTGCAAACCCGGTTTCTGCGCCAAGAGTTAAAATGTAAAGCTTGAAGGCAAGACAGAAACCTTTCTGGACGCACTCTTGAGCTGAAAAACCAGTTTTTTAGTGGTTCTGGTTCGTGGTAGCCCGTGCGTCCAGGAGTAGATTAGTTAGAGTAGACTTTCCGGTAGTAAGTTTGATATTCCTCCGAAAGCAGGGGTTCCCACCACTCCCGATGCGCTAAGTACCATTCTACAGTCTGTCGCAAACCTTCTTCAACTGTTACTGAGGGAGTCCAACCTAACTCGGTTTTAATTTTGGTGGCATCAATAGCATAACGCCGATCGTGCCCGGCTCTGTCTTTGACAAATGTGATCAATTGTTCGCAAGGACGGGCGGGTAAATCAGAAGCTAATTCGTCCATTAGCTGACACAGCATTTTGACTAAATCGAGATTTTTAACCTCGTTGTTGCCGCCAACATTGTAGGTTTCCCCAGGCTGACCACGGTGAATAACGGCATCTAAAGCGCGGCAGTGGTCGAGAACGTAGAGCCAATCTCGCACGTTTTGACCGTCGCCGTATACTGGCAGCGGTTTGCCCAATAACATATTGATGCACATTAATGGAATGAGCTTTTCTGGGAAGTGATAGGGGCCGTAATTGTTGGAACAGTTGGTGATAATTGTCGGGACGCCGTAGGTGTGGAAATAGGCGCGGGCGAGGTGGTCGCTGCCAGCTTTGGAGGCTGAGTAGGGACTGTTGGGCGAGTAGGCAGTTGTTTCTGTGAAGGCTGGGTCATCGGGGCCGAGACTGCCGTAAACTTCGTCGGTAGAAACGTGGAGGAAGCGCATTTGTGCTTTGAGAGATGGCTCATCAATTGGTTCAAAATGCTTGCGGAAGGCTTCTAAAAGTGTGAAGGTTCCGACAACGTTGGTTTGAACAAAGGCGGCAGGCCCGATAATTGACCTGTCAACGTGGGATTCTGCGGCAAAGTGCGCGACTGTGGTGATGTTTTCTTCTTGGAGCAAGGTATCGACTAAGGTACGATCGCAAATATCCCCCTGCACAAACCGAAAATTTTCGCCTCCTTCCAAAGTTGCCAGGGTTTGTCGGTTTCCGGCGTAGGTTAAAGCGTCGAGTACGACTACTCGATCGCCCGGATAGCTGCTGCACCAGTGATGCACAAAATTCGAGCCGATAAATCCAGCCCCGCCCGTCACCAACAATCGGCGAGGAGCTCGCTCAATGCCTTGAGTCGCGTTGTCTGTCATAAAAATAAGAGTTATTCCAATAACTAAGCCTTTACAAAAGTAGCCTTAAAAGTAGTTTGTCACCAAGTGTTTGTCATTCTGTAATTAAAATTTCTACTGTCCCACCTCAGATTTTCTAATGTGGGCGCGATCAAAGTATTGGTTCACAAAACTTGAACTTCTACCGAGCTGTTAGTTCAAATGCTTACAGAATAAGCATTTTAGATGTTTAAGCTGGCAATTTTAAATTTGAATTGTGTGAGGCTATAGCTGACTTTTGCGATCGATCCTCGATATGGGCGGCGCGCAGAGTTGATACATTTGTAAAGAGCTGTTACCATTAATTTTTTAATTATCCTTTACAATCTGCACAGCACCATGAAGAAGTTTCAAGTGTTAGCTGGCATTGCTTCCGTCGTCGCGATCGCAAGCAGCATCGCCATAGGTGACGCCGCATCTGCTTTCCCCTGTTCCTACAGCAAATCAGGGGCAGCTAAATCGGGTTCTGCGACAACGATCCTAGGTTCCGGCGGCTCGGAGCGCATGAATCCGTGGAAATCCTACAAAACAGCAGCTCTCGGTTTCCTAGGTTTGGCTGGAGTTTTGGGTGGCGGAGCGGCCTACATGAGCTACCGTGCCGGCAAGCGCGCCTCTGCTGCTTGCGCTGCGATGACCGATAATTTTGAAGTTTTTGAAGAGTCGGCTCCGATGGCAGATGCAGGTGTTTCTGGACACATGGAAGTTCCTGCCTTGCTCGATTTGACGGCGGCGGGTGCTGTAGCTGAGTCAGCAGATGCGGTTGCAGTCGTTCGCGAACACCCAGAAGCTCCAGGCGGCGAGCTGGATTTGCCAGTTTCGCCAGTTGCTGATTTGAGTTCTGAAATTGCGATCGAACAAGTCCAAAGCGCGATCGTCAAATAGTTATCTCAAACCAAAGTATTCGCTTAGCGCACCTCCAATTTTGCAAGATTGGAGGTTTTTTGAGTCGAAATTATCTACCCTACAATTTCTTGTCATGGCGATCGCGAAGCACGGCCAACAATAGACAGATGAATCGATAGCACACAATCTCATATTTCGGCAAAGCAAAGGAAGGCTGAATTAAGCTAAATAAAAAAACTCTGGCTACAATCATCAATCTCATAGCAATTATTAAAAGTCGCCGCTCTCCGTCAGGACAATGCTGTGCGGTTTCCCTACTGTATTTGAACTGTATTTGATCCGATTGAAAACTGTTATAAAATTAGATGATTCAAAGCGAGACAGTACGCTGCCGAGGCGATCGCTCAAAATGCCATCGATATCAATCTGAGGTTAGACGGCAAGAGTGCAAATCGCCTGCTATCGTTGGAAATATAGCCCTACAGATTACAACTAGAGGTTATTATGAATGCTTGGCGCGATCGATTCAATCAATTTACAGGTAAAACTAGATTGGCAGTTTGCCGGGTGTTCGTTCACCTAACAGGCGAAGAAGTTGCACCGCTGTTAGGAGTTCTCAACCGCACCGCCAGAGAAGCAATTGATGCCGATGGCGACCTAGCAGTTTTAGGAGAAGGTCTTGTAGAAATTTGCAATCACCTGTTGCAGTACGACAACTACTGGCAAGCAGCCGCCAACGAAGGCGATGTTTTTTGGAATGAAGGCGAAGCCGGCGATTATGTGGATGAACTTTTCACTGATTCAGCCGATCGCTATCTCAGCGAGCCTCAATACAGTACATCTGTTTACGATAAAAAATCCCCCTTGTCTTTGCCGGTAACTAGAAATGTGGTGGTGATGCTGACAGTTGCTTATGAAGGCGAAGTTCCTGCCCTAGAAACTGACCTCGCTGACATCAGCGCGCTGAAAGTCGGTTTAAAAGCACTGATTAATTTACATTACCAAGAAAGGCTCCGAGCTGTGCAAGTTCACTTTTCTCCCGCACAGTTGGGAGACGAACTTACCAACGACCAAGTGTTGGTTAATTTCCCAGAACTTATTCCCCTTTAAGGAAGGAGTTATTAGTTATTAGTTATTTGTTATTTGCTACCAATGCGCGCTGCCCCATGCGCGCTGCCCGATGCCCAATTACCAATTACTATTTATGATGCTGCGAAGACTGACAATTTATTTAATGGCTTTAACTTTTTTATTGACGGCAACCGCCTGCGGTTCTCCTAGTAGACAAAATTCTACAAATCCTGCTGGCAATCCAAATATTAACACAGTGCGTCCTGCACCAAACAATAACTTGGCTCAAGGTCAATATCCTGTACAGCAAGCTACCTACGACGATGCGGATGGCGAATACAGTTTGATGTTGCTGAATACTCCCGCCGGCAGTCCCCCAGTTTACCGGACTAGGGATTTACAAATGGCTCGCTTAACAGATGAAGAAATATCTGCAGGCAAGAAAAGTTATCTAAACTTGGATAACAATCAAGCGGTTTTGCATTTGACAGAAGATTTTAAAATTGAGTACGTCCACAACGTTACCGAAACTGTTCCTAATCCTCAAACCGGTCAGCCACAAACCGTAGTAGTACGGCAGCAATCTGGCTTCTGGGCGCCGTTTGCTGGAGCTGTTGCCGGTCAGGCGATCGGCAGTTTGTTATTTAGACCGCAATATTATATGCCACCAGTCTATCAGCCGGGAATTATGACAGGATATGGGGGCTATGGCAATACTTACGGCCAAGCTGTTAACCAATATCAAACTCGCTACCGAACTCCGCCTCCAGAGGTGAGAAACCGTCAAGTTTTAAGGACAACCGGCCGCCTGCGATCGCCCACATACAACCAGCCAGTAAGACCCTCAGTACGTCCCAATGGCAATCGATCGACCGGTTCGGGTTACGGTGGCAGCACTTTGAGGCGATCGCCCCAGCCACGTCAAAATCAAAACAAGCGACAGCCAAGTTTTGGTAGTGGCAGGAATTCTCGTCAACCGAGTCGGAATCGCTCTTTCGGGAGTAGAAGGCGCTGAGTTGAAGATGGCAAAAATCAACAAATGACATCGGTAAAAGTTGATTTTATATATTCTCCCGATGCCACGCCGCCCCAGGTAGGGAGAGTGAAAACTTTGGAATAATTGATTTAGCCTTCTCTGTTTCCCCCAGACCCAAAAAATATGTGATTTAATTTCTACATTGGTCTGTAGGTGACAATATGTCTTCTTCACAACCCCCGTCAGGGGAAAGAAATCCTCTAGGATTGGATGAATTGATTGCTATCTTGGTTGCCTTCGGCACGATGGGAGCAATTTTATTTTGGGTAACAGGTAAAAATCCCGATCGATTGAATGCCAGAAATTGGCAATTTCCAGCCGTTTTTTCTCAGCCTGCTGTTACGCCCGCGACTCCGGGAATATTAACGCCAGAATCGCCAAGTTCGGATTTGCGATCGCCTGCTGCAACCCCCGTTCCGTTAAAACCGGATGTCGCAACTGTTGCACCTTTAGGGCCGATTTTACCGGAAAATCCTCCCGTAGGTGTAATCGTTGTTCCTCCCAAGCCAATTGCGCCATCGACTCCCGATCCAGCAACTACCAAACCGAAAGCCGATAAACCCAAAGCCGATAAACCCAAAGTTGGGCCCGTTAGATTATCCGATGTTCCAGACAAATATTGGGCGCGTCCGTTCATTGTCGCTTTAGTCGATCGCAAAATCTTTACTGATTTCACCGACAACAAATTTCGCCCCGACGAACCGATGACGCGAGCCGAACTAGCGCGCTTGATTCAGCGAATGTCCGACGACAAAAAGCCGATCCGAAAACCGATTGATTTTAAAGACGTAAAAGACAAGAGTCCTGTAGCTCCGGCGATCGACCATACCGTCACAACTGGATATCTTAAAGGATACCCAAACAATGAGTTCCGTCCCGAAAAACAGATTCCGCGTGTCGAAGTCATCGCAGCTTTAGCGAGCGGTTTGAGGCTGAAACCATCAACAAAAACAACCAAAACTTTACAAGTTTATACAGACAGGGCAAAAGTGCCGAAATGGGCAGTTAACAAAGTAGCAGCAGCCACGGAAGCTGGCATTGTGGTCAACCACCCGAAGCGCGCACTTTTGCAGCCTAATAGAACAGCAACTCGCGCTGAAGTAGCAGCCATGATTTACCAAGCTATGGCCAAAAAAGGTCAAGTACCTGCTAAGTCTTCTGAGTATGTTGTGCGGCTTTAATTAGAGGAATGAAGCCCTTCTTTTTTCTATTAGTCTGACTTGGGCTTGCGGGTAGTCAGAAACCGGGTTTTTTGCGACAATACTTCGTTATAGCTGACAGAATCAGCCAAAAACCCGGTTTCTTGGGTTTGCGGGCCGTCAGAAACCGGTTTTTTTGCGACAATACTTCGTCATAGCTGACAGAATCAGCCAAAAACTCGGTTTCTTGGGTTTGCGGGCAGTTGAGATCGATGTAAAAATCACAGCAATCATGCCAAATCATCATTCCACACTCATTGATTCGATTTGAGGCTATTATGTATCATCAGATAAGACTTGGGGATAATCAGCTAGATAGCAGCGATCCATTTTTAGACAACAATCTGCAAAAAACAGTAGTTATTGATACTGATGGAGAAGTGATCTTCTATCCCAATTTTTTTAGCATCGAAGAAAGCGATCGTCTTTTTTCAGATTTATATTCTAGTATTAACTGGAAACAGGACATTATTCATTTTTATGGAAAAAAGATACCTTTACCCCGACTTACAGGTTGGTATGGAGATGAAGGCAAATCCTATACATATTCCGGCATCGAACAGCATCCCGATCCTTGGACTCCCGCACTCAAATTAATTAAATCAAAGGCTGAAGAGATATCAGAAGTTACTTTTAATAGCGTGCTTCTCAATCTATACCGTCACGGTAAAGATAGCGTTTCCTGGCATAGCGATGACGAGCCAGAATTAGGTAAAAATCCTATTATAGCCTCAATTAGCTTTGGGGGAAATCGCCGATTTTCCTTAAAACATAAAACATCAGAAAACTCCAAAATTAATCTGGACTTGCCCAAGGGTAGTTTACTATTGATGAAAGGTGAAACCCAGCACTGCTGGCAACATCAAATCCCTAAAACTTCTAAATTTGTGGAACCGAGAATCAATCTAACTTTTAGAGTTATCAAACCAGTTTAAAACAAAGACAATAAAATTTCAGCGCTGCTATCAAATCAGGGTCAATTGAGTTATGAAAAATCTACTTTTATTGGGAACGTTAAGCTTTAGTATTGCTTTTAGTTTGGGTATAGCAGTAGAAAAAAATATTCCTAAAAGTGCTGCCATAGGTGGTATAGCGACAATTAGCACCCTTAGTAGTGCCTTCGTTTTAAGCAAAAAATCTGACCGAGAACTTGAAAATATCCGCAGCCATGCCGAAAATTTAAAAAGCATTGAAAATCAGATTTTAAACCTGAAAAATAAAAGAATAACACTTGTACAGGCAATTGATAGCAAAACTAAATTAAAAACCACGATTGAAGCAGAATACAACTCAATTGTGATCGAAGTCGAGCGGCTTAAAGAAGAGGTTAAATCTCTCAATATACAGCGAGAAAGTCTGCACAATGTAATTGCTAATCAGAAAACTCAAGACATAAAAATTAAACCTAAAATTCCTGTTAAAACTGAAGTAGCAAAACCACTCAAAAAGACAAGAAAGACAATATTGTACAATTGCATTTTAGATGGATTAGAAAAATCGACAGACTTTTATCACAAAAACAACCAGGGGGTAGTGGCCAAGAAGTAATGATGGTAAGATAGTAGCCTTGATAAGTTTTTTGTGAACTATGCCGAATTGTCCC
>NZ_JAUBPW010000148.1:0-2850 GCF_036700965.1 Microcoleus sp. Pol8_D6
CTGGAGAAAACTGCGGAGTCTTTTGGGTTTGAGCTAGTTGCTAAAACTCCGCAGTTAGATTGAGTTTCTTAGGAGACAGAGTTTATCCGGCTGCCAAAATAGCCCCTGCCTATTTACTATCCTCAAAACGCTCACGCCCAATATGCACCTGCCACTCCACTACTCTGGTAGATTCTGCTAACATACCATCCCGCGCACGGGGGCTGCTGTTAACAACTGTTTGAGCCTCTTCCACACTTTCTGCCTGAATCACCCAAAGCCCCGTTCCATCATGGGGAAAAAATGGGCCACAGCACAGTAGTATTCCTTTTTCCTGTTGCTCGCGAAACCAAGCTAGCTGATTTGGGTCGTGTTCTGGGTGAGCGATTTTGTAGTCGTAATACTCTGGAATGGTTGCTACAACAATGGCAAAAAGTTTAGACATAATGCTTTTTAAAATTGATAAAGTTCAAATCAAAGATCGCATAATGTTCCAATTCCTTTTGGTCGCACCCGCACTCTTGCCATTTTTGAGTAAGTGATTGAAGCCCCGCTATGCAATTCCTAATTCTCTATTTTACTGGCGCACAACTAGATAGCCCCGTGTCTTTTTGGAGGTTGAATCAGTAGTATTCATCGCTTTCCAAAGATTCTCCGTAGAAGCCCATACAGGCGGATATTTATAACTGGCTACATCTTCAATCAGAAATCGATCGCTTTGCTCATGATAGGCAGCAAGGGGAGAAATATGCCCGCTTTTACCCTGACCCAAAACAGAGCGTTGGTAGTTCACGATTATATAGTCGCCGGAACGGCCAAGGTTGGCTTTAGCTTGGGTACGAAATTGGTTAAGTGTTGTCTCCGACGCATAGTAGACCTCAACTTTGACGTTGTGACTTCTGAGTAAGGCAGCTAATTCATCCAGAGTCATCCCCGAAAAAGTGACGGCATAAGAAGAACGGATATTCTGGGTTTGACCGTCAAAAAAGGTGTCTTGGGTTAGGGTGCGATATCCCTGTTTTTTGCTGCCGAGTGCATTCAGAACCGTCACACTGCTAGCCACACCACAATATGCTGGACGTTTTTGAGTTTCAATGTGGGTGCTAAGCGGTTGAAAATCCTGTTTGCTCTTGCTCTGGTTCAGTAGCTGTTGTCCTTGTGGCGACTCTAAAGAAACCAAAGTTTGGGGAAGTGGTAGCCGGTCAACAGAAGGTGGCGAGAAGAGTTTCCAGGTAAAAACGCTTAAACCTGTGCCGAAGATTAGTAGAATACCCCCTCCAGCTTTTATTAGTCGCCCTCGCCATCGGCGATTTCCAGACGTTTGATTTAAGTCCATATCTTCATCTTTCTCCCGAACAGTTGTTTAAAAAAGTCTTAGTCAGAATTGGTCGTTGGATAATTAAACATTACAACGTCTAAATCTTGCCATCTGGTTAGTGGCTCTGGTAACTATAGCCTTTGCTTTGGACATCATTATAGCAAGTCTTTTCATGGTTAAAATTTCATTATAAGTAAGGAAAAATCTCATTTTTATAAAGCGGTCTGAAAAACTTGGATTCTGTAATATAATTTTGAAATCTCTGCCTGGGAGCAAGATTGCATCATGCCACCAATGCCAACAGTCACAGTCAAATCAGGATACAAGCCACAATCTATCGATACCAGTATTGAGGCGGATGTGCTGATGTTTCAGCTATTGCGGCAGTTAACGCTCCAACAAAAAGTACAGCGGACTTGCGCTTTCAATCAAGCGGTGCGAAGGTTGGCAATATCTGGAATAAAGAACCAGTATCCCAATGCTACTGAGGCAAAAGTTCGGCAAGAATTTATTAAAAGGTGCTTGGGTGCTGAGTGGATAGAAGTTTTATCAGACAGTAAAGATTGGGGTGAACTCGTGATTGCAGATCCGATCGAATTAGCGCAAAAAATAGCCAGGATCTTGCTACCGCTGAATATTCCCTATGTGGTGGGAGGTTCGGTGGCAAGTTCGCTGTTGGGAGAAAACAGATCTACGCAAGATTTGGACTTAGTGATTGACCTGGAAGCGCAAACAGCACAGAGGTTAATTGATGCCATGTCAGGCGAGTTTTACATCAGCGAGTCGGCTGTGAATGAAGCAATTGCCAAGTCAAAAGCAGCACCCCGCGAATCATCGTTCAATGTCATCTATTTGCCTTCTATGGAGAAAGCGGATATTTTTGTCATGAGCAGCGATGACCCTTTTTCGGCTGCGGTGATGAGTCGTCGCCAACTTTACCCTGTTAGCGGTTTAACAGAGGAGGGAATCTACAT
Source organism: Microcoleus sp. Pol8_D6 (assembly GCF_036700965.1). Taxonomy (NCBI): domain Bacteria; kingdom Bacillati; phylum Cyanobacteriota; class Cyanophyceae; order Oscillatoriales; family Microcoleaceae; genus Microcoleus; species Microcoleus sp. Pol8_D6. Next base: position 2,272 of record NZ_JAUBPW010000148.1, read on the forward strand.
CTACTCGCCTGAAGATATCGTCCTGCAAAAACTCAGTTGGTATAAACTAATTCCTGGCGGTTCCCAAAAGCAGTGGAGGGATGTGTTGGGAGTTTTGAAGGTGCAAGGGGAACGACTCGATCTCGCTTACTTAAACCAGTGGGCTGTTACACTCAAACTAACAGATTTGCTCTCGGGAGCGTTGCTTCAATCAGGATATTAAGCGTGGGCAATTTAGAATGAAACAAAACAAACAACAGCTTGCTATTGCTAAGAAAATCAAAAAATGGATTCAAACTACCCAAGAAGTTGAAAAAGCTCGATTTGCCATACCGATAACCAGGCTGACGAGTATCAAAAGTCTGTGCGTTGATGAGGTCGCCGCTGAAAAGTTTGGGCTCTACATTGCTCGACTGGTGCAGCAGCAGATTAATCAGGCGACTTGTCCCGAACACTTCACCAGTGAAGAATGGGCACAGCAACAACAGTTAGTGGATGAAGCGATCGCACTGATGCAAAGTTACTTATACCAATTTCCTAAAATAGTGCTACAGTTAGTAGGTGTACCTTTGGTGAATTAGTACCCAAATATAAAGAATA
>NZ_JAUBPW010000110.1:0-13721 GCF_036700965.1 Microcoleus sp. Pol8_D6
AGTGATTGCCTCTTTGACTGGATATCCATTCATATTAAATGGGTTATCTGTAGCAAATATTTAGGAAAATGGTATAAGTCCTATTAGTATCAATCCGGATCGAGGGGGCGATCGCGCGAATACATTGCCAAATAAAGCTATAAAAAAATGGTAAAAATGTTTTTGACAACAGCCCTCGCTGGCATCATGATGAATCTCGTAATTTCGAGCTTAGGATTTGCTGCTTTAGTTCGTCCTGTCCCCGCTATGAATCAAACTGTTGCGACTCTAGAAAGAATGCTCAGCGCGACACAAAAGCCGGCGGCGATGAACTATTCGCGCCTGGGGATTGGCGGGGTTCGGTTGGGGATGTCTGTAGAAGAGGCAAAACGTAAGTTGGGAAAACCGCAGCGCGACGAAACTAAACTTGCTGGGCCTGGCATCGGTGGCAAGATTCACACGCTAACCTACTCAGGATTGACGGTAGCAGCATGGGATGACAAAGTTTATTTAGTTTCTACTACCAATCCTAAGTTTCTGACAATGGATGGGGTGAAGGTAGGAGATAACAGCCAAAAAGTTGTTAAAACTTACGGTTACGGGTCGCAATCTGTGCAGGGTGGGGTGACTCGGTTGACTTACAGCAATGACCAAAAGGCTTCTAATTTGATTTTGGAAATTAAGGGCGATGGCGTGCAAAAAATTATTGTGAGCACGCAGCTAAACTGAAATATTAAACAACAGTACAAAAGTCCCGGTTCACAAGTTTGTAGTAAGGATTTTAGCCCTTATTTATAAAGTTTTTTAGCTCTTCGGTGAGTTGACGGGAGGGCTTTTTCCTAATGTGCGTGAAGCGTAGCTATCCCGTAGGGAATCGCCCGCGTCTCCTTAATCCTCTTCATCCTCATCCGACAATTTTGTCATTTCCTCAGCAATTAGTGTCTGAAAATCCTCTCCGCAGTGAACGTTGAGATGGATTGCAGCACTCAGGAACTCTGCTAGAATTTCAGCTTTTTGTCGATCGCTCAAATCAGCTAACTGAAGCTGATGGATTAAAGTAATCACATTTTGACACTCAGTACCCAATTCATCAATTAACGTTCTCAGTGTATAATTAGTTACAGAAATTGTCCGATCGCTAAGTTGCATCTTTATTTACCCAATCGTTTTAAAGCTTGCTGAATTCCTTTGTCAAAAGCTTGAATTTCACTTGGACAATGCCGGATTAAGCCTTCATCGGGAAAATCCTTCTCATATTCCAGTCTAATCTTTTCTTCATGTTCTGCAATCCGCTGGTTCAAGGAACGAAGAGCTTTTTTGTGATTGCTATTCCCCATAGAGTGTTATGCCCACAAAAAAAAGTAGAGGTGCGATAGATCGCATCTCTACAGTAATTCTAAATAAGGTGCACATTGTGCACCCTACCAATTAGCGGTTCTGGGGAACAGGAGCACTCGGTGCTCCAGAAAAAGTCGCCTCACCAGTCTTAGCCCGCTTTTTGATCAAGATAGGCTTGACGCTGTTTTCTCCACCAATCGGGGGATCTTCTTGTTGAGCGTAATCCGCGCCCATCCAAGCAGGACGGCTTTGATCGAAAGCCATTTGCAAAGCAGCAGCGGCGATCGCGTGGGAGTCGTACTCCTCAGATAACTGAGACACCAGAGGCAAGAAAGATGCCATCCGTTCGCCAGCCAAAGCTTCGCGAACTTTACCCTGCATCTTTTCCAACTGACGAGCTTCAATTTGCGCCCGTGTCGGAATGTTTCGCACCGTCAAGCTCGATCGCACGTGGCGTTCAATCAAGCGCAGTTTGCGGCGATCGACCGGTTGAATCAGCGTAATCGCTGTTCCTTCGCGACCAGCCCGGCCCGTGCGTCCGATCCGGTGAACGTAGCTTTCCACACTGTCGGGCAAATCGTAGTTAATCACGTGAGTCAAGTGATCCACGTCCAAACCCCGCGCCGCAATATCAGTCGCCACTACCCAGCGCACCTGACATTGGCGGAACCGATGCAGCAAGCGTTCCCGCTGTGCCTGATTCAAATTACCGTGATACTCATCAACGCTGTGACCGGCTGCTTGCAGTTGGCTGGTGAGTTCTGCCGCCGACTGCCGAGTCCGCACAAAAATCAGTGCAGATTCCGGGTCTTCCATTTCTAAAATTGGCTGTAGGGCTCTTGCCTTCGACCAGCCGCGGGGAATCATGTACACGCCTTGGCTGATGCGCTTTGGCGTTGCTTTTGGCTGTTCTACGGTGACGTTGACCGGGTTACGCAAATGCCGCGCCACCAATTTCCGAATGGAAGCTTCCATCGTCGCCGAGAAAAATGCCGTTTGACGTTCTTTTGGTGCAGCATCCAAGATTTTTTCCACATCTTGGATAAAGCCCATGCTCAGCATTTCGTCAGCTTCATCCAAAACTAGCCATTTTACCTTGTCTAGTTTCAGGCTGCCGCGGCTGAGCATATCCAATATGCGTCCGGGTGTACCGACAACGACGTGAACGCCGCGCTTCAAACGCTGCATTTGACGATCGATCGATTGACCGCCGTACACTGTCAGAACTTGCAGAGAGCGACCCACTTTTACCGGGCCGTCGCTGCTAATGCCGCTCAAATCACGGATGGCTTCAGTTACTTGCATCGCCAATTCGCGAGTCGGCGTCAGCACCAGTGCTTGCACTGCAGTTACATCTAAATCAATCCGCTCCAAGATGGGCAACGAGAATGCTGCCGTTTTGCCTGTCCCTGTTTGGGCTTGACCCACAACGTCGCGACCTGCTAGCAAGTGCGGAATTGCTTGTACTTGGATGGGAGTAGGTTCTGTAAAGCCTAGTGTTTCCAGATGGAGAACGAGTTCTTCCGAAAGACCTAAGCCTTCAAACAATAAATTCATTAATGCTCCTAATAACGAGTCTTAGCCTTCTAAGTTGCCCAACTCGGATGCGGATTTCTGCTCTAGGGCAGGAACTCATAAGAGTTCTTTATGGTGCTGCGCCTGCGCGCACCTTCTTAAATAGCAATCGAGTATAGGGCAGCTCCGTCGATGGTGACTAAATTTACCAATTCGACAGCCGTCTTTGATTTTGTGACATCGCCGATACCAACCGCCAGGGGTCGGGTTATAGGCTTCCAACATTCTTAAAACAGGACATTGGACTTCCTTTGAGGTACTTGCAAGCTTTCCCTCTTAGGCATTTTATAGTGAGGATCATGACCAGCCCCACTTCACTACTCATGTAGTAACAGGTTGTTTGGTTCAGGCGCTATCCCGCAATCCGTCGCCTGCGGGATTGAGCAGGGGATGGGGCGACCGTTACCGCCTATCCATCTCAACACTCTTTCGGGATACCGTTGTGGTGTAGGGCGGACGGCGAAGCAATCTCAAATTATCCCCGCTTATTTCTGGCTTGTTATCATCATAACTCTTTACATTCAGAAACAAAACATTAAATTCGTTAAAATTTTCCGATGTTCTGTAGAGATTACCGCACCCCGACGGGGAGGGTCGATTGCCAGAGAGGGGCTAAAAAAGTTTAGAACCCCTTTGCTACATATCTTTGCACAATTGTGTACTAACCGTTACTTTTGTTGCACAATCCGCTAATCATTTTTGGCTCGTGTCCGGTTTTTGTTCGCCGCACCGTCTCAGGCAACAGTTCCAGCAATACTTACACTTGACCGTAGAGGTCGTAGACATCTGCACCAGTAATTTTCACAGATACGATTGAACCCAGCCGCGCTTCTCCTGTGACGTAGACGAGTCCATCTACTTCTGGGGAAAACCGAGCGGATCTACCAATCAACTCGCCTGTCTCTGGTTGTTCTTGTTCTATCAGGACATCAACTACCTGACCGACAGACTCTTGATTCTTCTTCAATGATATAGGTTGTTGTGCCGCCATTACCGAATTGCGCCGCATTTCCATTATTTCTGCAGGTATTTGCTGGGGCAAGCTGAAGGCTGGGGTTCCTTCTTCTGGCGAAAATACAAAAACTCCTACGTGATCGAATTCGTGGCGCTTGACAAATTCCAGCAAGTGTGCTGCGTGTTCGTCGGTTTCGCCGGGGAAGCCGACAATAAAAGTTGTCCGCATCACAGCGCCGGGAAGTGCGGCTTTGAGCCGATCGACTATAGCATCATTAATCCCAGCTTGAAAAGGTCGATTCATCGCCCGCAGAATTTCCGGGTGCGAGTGTTGCAGGGGTAAATCCAAATACGGCAAAACGTTGGGTGTTTCGCGGATGGCTGCCACAACTTGCGGAGTCAAACCTGTAGGATAGGCGTAGTGCATCCGAATCCAAGGTACATCTACTTCACCCAAAGCCCGAAGCAGTTCGGCTAGTTTCGGTTCGCCATAAATATCTTTGCCGTAGTTGGTGGTAATTTGAGAAATTAAGATAATTTCCTTTACCCCTTCGGAGGCTAATTGCTTAGCTTCGGCGACGATAGATTCGATCGTCCGCGATCGTTGATTTCCGCGCAAGTGCGGGATAATGCAAAATGCACAGCGGTAGTCACAGCCTTCTGCTATTCGCAGATAAGCGACACCTTCCGATGTCGTGCGGTAGCGGGGAGTAGTTTCGTCAGCGATGTAAGTAGGTTCTGAAGAGACGAGGGAAACTCGATCGCCCTTTTGTACCTGCTGCATAACATTGACTATTTTGTGATAGTCGCCGGTGCCGACAATTGCGACTGCTTCGGGCAATTCGTCCAGCAATTCCTGCTGAAAATGCTGTGCCATGCAGCCGGTGATGACTACTTTTTTATTAGCTTCTGCCAATTCTACCAAGGTGCGGACCGACTCTTCTCGCGCAGCTTGGATAAAACTACAAGTATTGACTACAACATAATCAGCTAATTCTTCATTAGAATCCACTTGATAGCCCGCTTGAGCCAGCAAGCCGATCATGTGTTCGGTATCGATGCGATTTTTTTCGCAGCCGAGGTGAGTAAATGCGATCGTTGGCTTCGTTGCCATGCAGTAATAGTTAGTGTTGCGCTATTTCTAAGAACATTTTATGATATCACACTCATTGCCAATTGGCAAGATATTGGTTTAATTTGTTGATCGGCTGCGACCAGTGGAACTTTTACCTTGGGGGCGGGCATAATCACCACCCCACAAGAGTTTGAAGATTTTTCCCGATGCAAATCTTGATGCTTTTCACCTAAAAAATACTGCTAGCCCAACTTACGTGGGGATTTGATCCGACGATACATCAGGGGCGATCGCCAGATTTGCTTCACCAGAAAGCACTTGAGCAGCAGATCCACTAGCTAAGTGACCGTAAGAGTGTGTTCCCAAACCCTTAACTTGGCGCATCAATGTGCCCATTTCCAAAGCACTCATCGCATAATTCCAGCCTAAATTGCTTTTAATTCCAGCCCTTTCCAAAGCTTGCTGCATCGTGTCAGTCGTCACCACCCCAAAAATCACCGGCACTCCTGTCTGAAAAGCAGCAGCAGCAATTCCCTTAGCAACCTCACCAGCCACAAAATCGAAATGAGGAGTTTGGCCCCGAATTACCGCACCCAGACAAATTACCGCATCGTAGCGGTGAGAAAGAGCAGCTTGGCGGGCCACCAAAGGAATCTCAAAACTTCCGGGAACCCAAAAAAAGTCCACCTGAGAGCCATGAGGATTAATATCAACCCCGTGGCGTTTCAAACAATCTTGACATCCCTCCAAAAGTTTGTTAACCACCAAATCGTTAAAACGACCGATGACAATAGCAAATCGCAAAGATTCAGTGTGAGTAAAAGTTCCCTCGAAAACAGTCATAGTGCTCTAGTTTAGATTTTAGGTTTTAGATTTTAGATTTTTGTTTGTGAGAAGGCAAAAGTCAGAAAGCAGCAGCATCTCATCTGAATCTCAATTGCAAAAACATACAGGGTCGCGCGGTCTGGAAAATTCCTAGCTTCTGCCGAATGCCTTTCAATCGCTGGTGAATGCCTTCAGCCTTCTATCTTTTACCTTCTTTATTCGATAAACTTGGGTGAAATTAAACGACTAAAAAGTTCAATACACCCACTGCAATAACCAGCAAAAACCAGAGACCCGACCCGGCATAAATCAGGGATTTAGACTGATTCCAGTTTTGGGGAGAGGCATAAGCAACTGGTACGCCAACGACCATCACAAAAGACAGCAGTACCAGACCCAGTAAAACCACTTGAAACAGAATTGATAACATCTTTTCTCCTTTCGATATAACCGTGCGTTGATCCGAAATAGTTTCCCAGAACCGAAAAAAATCTTCCAAATTCTAGTTTTTGACAGTTTCCCGATAGTCGATCGAGAGATTGTCGGTTGATTGATACGAAAGAACCCGTGCAAATTCGGGCGTTGCGCGAACAGGCGTCAGCGGCTCTTGAGATTTCGATCAATTTTATCATTGTTCGCTACACGACAGAAAACTGGAAAGGTTAAGTTAAAGCCCGATCGACACATCCGGTTTCAGAGGGCGAGAAATTGCTACTGTTTGAGTTAGAGATGCGGGATTTTCGGCTATGGACTTAGTTTTGTGCCACACAACAGCAGATTTTGACGCCTTGGGGGCGGCGGTGGGACTTTGCGTGCTGCGCCCCGGTAGCAGGATCGTATTGACGGGCGGGTGTCATCCGACAGTGCGGGATTTTTTGGCGCTACACCGCGACGAGTACCCGCTGATTGAACGCCGATCGGTCAATCCGCAACGCATTCGATCGATTACTATAGTTGATGCCTCACAACGCGATCGTTTGGGAAAAGCCGCCGAGTGGCTGGATTTGCCACAAGTGAGCGAAATTGCTGTTTTCGACCACCACCTAGAGGCGCATTCCGACATCCCCGCTACTGTTACGCAGATCGAAGCAGTCGGAGCCAGCACGACATTAATTGTCGAAAAGCTCAAAAATCAAGCAGAAAACAGCGACACACCATTCCGCCTTCTCCCTTCGGAAGCAACAGTAATGGCCCTCGGCATCCACGTCGATACAGGTTCCCTTACCTTTGAGGGCGCAACTGCGCGAGATGCTATAGCTTTGGCGTGGTTGATGGAACAGGGAGCTAGTTTGGGGGTAATAGCTGAATATGTAGAACCCGGTTTGTCTCCTCAATTGCAAGATTTGCTCAGAGAAGCGCTGAATAATTTGCGATCGGAAACTTTGCACGGTTACAGCATAGCCTGGGTGCTGCTATCTACTGAAGCTTACGTTCCGGGGCTTTCTTCCCTGGCTTCTCGCTTGCTCGATTTAACTGAAACCGATGCTCTGCTGTTAGGCAATGTTTATAAATTTGGCGAAAACGAAAACAACCGCAACATAGCTCCCGAATCGCCAGTTTCCAATCGATTAACTATTATCGGTCGATCGCGCATCGAAGGCACAAACCTCAGCGAATTGTTCAAACCCCTCGGCGGCGGAGGCCACGCCCGCGCCGCTTCCCTCGCCACCCGCGATGTTGACCCCCTGCTGACTTTAAATCAGTTAGCTGACGAACTAAAAACTCAAATTCCCCACCCTCCCACAGCCCGCGAGTTAATGTCGTCTCCGGTGCGGAGTATTCGCCCGGAAACATCGGTGGGGGAAGCTCACCGTATCCTCCTACGTTACGGACATTCGGGGCTTTCTGTGGTCGATGCGGGCGATCGACTCGCTGGCATTATCTCGCGCCGCGACATTGACATTGCCCTGCACCACGGTTTCAGTCACGCCCCTGTCAAGGGTTACATGACTCCGCAGTTAAAAACGATCGCCCCAGATACCTTGCTGCCGGAAATTGAATCTTTAATGGTGATGTATGATATCGGGCGCTTGCCAGTATTGGAAAACGGTCAACTGGTGGGAATTGTTACCCGGACTGATGTGTTGCGCGAATTGCACCAGCAAAAAGCGCGAGACAGGGGAAGCAATGCAGAATTTTCTAATTGTGCCGTACCCGAATCGGTTGAGCAGTTGTTGCGATCGCGCATCAGTCCCGAATTATGGCAGTTATTGTCGATCACCGCCAATATTGCCCAAAATCGCGGCTGGCAACTTTATATTGTGGGTGGAGCAGTCCGGGATTTACTCTTAGCCACGGATGATACACTGGCGCTAACAGATATCGATTTGGTTGTGGATGGAAAGTGCGGTTCAGATGATTCCGGTGCTGGTGTCGAGTTAGCTTCCTCGCTGCAAAAACTTTACCCCGAATCGCGTTTGGACGTTCACGGTCAATTTCAAACCGCCGCGCTTTTGTGGCACAAAGACTCTGCTTTCGGCTCGCTGTGGGTGGATATAGCGACTGCTCGCACTGAATTTTACCCTTATCCGGCTGCAAATCCTGAAGTTGAAGCGAGTTCAATTCGCCAAGATTTGTACCGCAGAGATTTTACAATTAATGCGCTGGCTGTGCGGTTGGGTATTCCTCGCAGTGGCGAATTGTTAGATTTTTTTTGCGGTTTGCTGGACTTGGAATCGAAGCAAATTCGAGTTTTGCACGCCAATAGTTTTATCGAAGATCCGACGCGAATTTATCGCGCTGTGCGGTTTGCGGTGCGGCTGGGATTTGAAATTGAGCCGCAGACGGAAGGATACATCCGCAACGCTTTGGCCAGCGGGATTTATTACCGAATTCAGGGGGAAAACGGCCGTGCTCCGGCTTTGGAAACTCGGCTCAAAAGCGAATTGAAATACATTTTGCAAGCCCCGTACTGGAAAGTTGCTTTGCAAATGCTGGGAGATTTGCAGGCTTTGCGCTGCATTCATCCTAGTTTGGAGTTGGATCGGGAGTTGTGGCGGCAACTGCGTTTGCTCGATCGGTGTTTGAATGGAAGAAGGAAGGAAGGTTCGGCAACGGATTATGTAACGGATGTAACGGATGTCAGGAAGAAGGAAGAAGGAAAAAGGAAGAAGGAAGAAGGAAGAGACAAGAAGGAAGAAGGAAGGAGGAAGAAGGAAGGAGGAAGAGACAATTCCCAATTCCCTATTCCCCATTCCCCATTCCCCATTATCAATATTCCTGATTGGCAGATGCGGCTAGAAGTTTTGATAGCTTATTTAGCACCGGAATATCGCGGCAAGGTGGCTGCAAATCTTCAGTTACCCGCTGATAGCATTAAGCGGTTGGAAGTTTTGGAAGCCGGAAAGAACGAGTTAGCAGAGAATTTGCCTAAGTGCGAGTTGCCGAGTCAATTGGTGCTGCTGTTGAGAAATTATGAGTTGCCGGTGTTAATTGCGATCGCCCTACAAAGTCCGCGAAGTGCACGCCGCCAAATCTGGGAATATCTCACGAAATGGGCGAATGTTGAGCCGCCTTTGAATGGCAACGATTTGAAGGCTTTGGGTTATAAGCCGGGGCCTGGGTTTAAACGAATGTTGGATGATTTGTTGGCGGCGAGGTTGGATGGCGATTTGGGCGATCGGGCTGCTGCTATCTCTTTCTTAGCAGAACGTTATCCTCAAACTTAGTAAAGTGCGTCAGCAGCGCGTTATTTTTTATATAATAGATTAGCTAATTGCTGACGCACTCTACTAAAATTTAAGTTTTCAATCCTAAACAGCCTAACCAGGCGATCGCACATTATTGATATTTCGAGAATTAAGGTGAAAAAACAGCGCGCTCCTGGTTTAATCGCAATTGTCCTTTACAAAACATTTGTGGCTTCCCTCTTGACAGTAACTTCGATTGCTTTGCTTTTTGCCTTAAAAAATCATCAAATCTTAGAAAATATTTCGCAATCTTATTTGTTAGAAACCAAACTAAAAATTATTGAATTTGTCTTAGAAAAACTTCTAATTCTCAACCCTCACAAATTATTTCTTGGCGGACTTGCGGCAGCACTTTATGCAGTCTTAACTGCTGTTGAAGCCGTTGGTTTGTGGTACGAAAAAGACTGGGCAACAATCTTAGTTTTAGTGTTGGTAAGCATCAGTATACCCCCTGAAATATATGAATTAGTTCACGGGGTCACGGTACTTAAGTTAGCGGTATTTATCACAAATGTAGCCATTTTATGGTATTTGCTCCACCATTGGCCGAAGCATGGTAAAGGAGCTTAAACTTTTGATTATTCAGAGGAAAGTCACTGGATTTTATAAATGTCAGCATTTTCCATTTTAATTCCATAAAACGGCTGCTCAGTCAAATAAAAACCTCAATCTTTACAAAAATTTTGTGATTGTAAAGATTCGATAAAGCTACGAGGGGTTATACCCCCTATGAGTTATAGTGACATATATATAGATGCACCCTGATGGCTTTCCCGTTCCACAAGAGCGGGATTTTTATTGGAAAAATATTGTATTAAGTTTTAAGACTCCTGGTGGAGATAAAATTGGTGGACAATTTCAATAAAACGATCGCCAGATGCAAAAATAGCACAGCTAAAGCAAAAATGATGGTTCGGAGCGATCGAACATCCGCCCTAACTCCGCGAAATAACCCAAAGGCTTTAGGATAGTTTGGGAACCGGCATTAACTGAAGATCAACTTAGCCTCAGCAATAGCCCTGCAACAGGGTGAAGACACCATTGCGACTTTAGGCAGATGAGGGTTCGGCATCACTTATCGAGCTACCCACATTCATTTAAACTGAGATGTTGCACCATTTTCAATTACTTGTTTAGGAACAACAGGCAAGCTGCCTGTTCCACAATAAAATTCATCTCTTGTGGAACACGCCGGAAAGCCTGTTATTGAAAATGGTGCAAGATGTAAGTTTAAACAGAGATGTTGCACCATTGTGAGTTATAAAATAATTAAAAACCCGGTTTCTTCTTAAAGAAATCGAGTTGTGGAAATCGATGGTGAAGCGCGATTTGCTGTCTAAACTATTCGGAAAATAAAAGGGTAGCGGTAAGGTTGGTTAGGAGTTTGCAAAACGTGGAGGATAGCCATTATTGTCAGTCCCCAGTGCAGCAGATAACCTAGGGGCACTAGGATAAAGCCAGCAAGACCGAAAGTGACGACAGTTAACGCCACAATTACGGCACTGTACACCCATACATTAAGGTGAAAATTGATCGCTTCTGTAGCATTTTCTTTGACAACGGGGTCATCTGATACTAACAATACAGCGATCGGAGCTCCGATCGAGAACAGTAACGTACTGAAAAAAATCGCCCCGTGGCACACCAGTGATAGCAGCTTCCGCTTGTCGGAATCGTACATATTAGTTTTCTTCCCTTGACTTTACTGATAATTTTACCTTTAATAGCAACTGTAGCACAGGCTATAATGGCGATCGGGTGATGATTCCCCTACCTAATTTGTGATGACAACAGAACTCGAAACTGAACTGCTAACTGCTGTTGAGCGCCGGCGCAACTTTGCTATTATCTCGCACCCCGACGCGGGTAAAACTACTTTGACAGAAAAGCTGCTGCTGTACGGAGGTGCAATTCACGAAGCAGGTTCTGTGAAAGCGCGGCGGGCTCAGCGACACGCTACATCTGACTGGATGGCGATGGAACAGCAGCGGGGAATTTCTATTACTTCTACTGTTTTGCAGTTTGAGTATAAAAAATATCACATTAATCTGCTCGATACTCCGGGACACCAAGATTTTAGCGAAGATACTTATCGAACTCTGGCAGCGGCTGACAATGCGGTCATGCTTGAGGATGCTGCTAAGGGTTTGGAACCGCAAACTCGGAAGTTATTTGAAGTTTGTAAGCTGCGAAGTTTGCCTATTTTTACTTTCTTTAATAAGCTCGATCGCCCTAGCAGAGATCCTTTGGATTTGTTGGACGAAATTGAGAAGGAATTGGGGTTGCAGACTTATCCGGTAAATTGGCCGATAGGTACGGGCGATCGCTTTAAAGGTGTTTTCGATCGCAGAGGGCGCAAAATTCATTTATTCGAGCGGACTAAACACGGTTCTCAGGCTGCTGTTGATACTGTCATCGAATTGGGCGATCCGCGCATTGAAGATTTGTTGGAACAAGACCTTTACTATCAGCTCAAAGAAGAGTTAGAACTGCTGGATGAGTTAGGAACTGAACTCGATTTAGACTTGGTTCGGGCTGGAAAAATGACGCCAGTTTTCTTTGGCAGCGCGATGAGCAATTTTGGGGTCGAACTGTTTTTAGATGCGTTTTTAGATTACGCTATGAAGCCGATCGCCCGCAAGAGCAGCGCCGGAGACTTACCGCCAACTTATGAAGACTTTACCGGGTTTGTTTTCAAATTGCAAGCGAATATGGACCCAAGACACCGCGATCGCGTGGCGTTTATTCGGGTTTGTACGGGCAAGTTTGAAAAGGACATGAACGTGACTCACGCTCGCAGTGGTAAAACGGTGCGTTTGTCAAGGCCTCAAAAGTTATTTGCTCAGGATCGCGAGTCGATCGAGGTTGCGTATCCGGGCGATGTAATCGGTTTGAACAATCCAGGAGTATTTGCGATCGGCGATACTATTTACACCGGTCAAAAACTGGAATATGAAGGGATTCCCTGTTTTTCTCCTGAACTTTTTGCTTTTTTGAGAAATCCCAATCCTTCTAAGTTTAAGCAGTTCCGCAAAGGCGTTTCTGAGTTGCAGGAAGAAGGCGCAGTGCAAATTATGTACTCGGTTGATGAGGCGAAACGCGAGCCAATTTTGGCGGCTGTCGGACAGTTGCAATTTGAAGTTGTGCAGTTCAGAATGCAGTCGGAATATAATGTGGAAACGACGATCGATATGTTGCCTTACAGTGTAGCTCGTTGGGTTGACGGCGGTTGGGAGGCGCTGGAAAAAGTTGGGCGGCTGTTTAATACGGTGACGGTGAAAGATACTTGGGGAAGGCCTGTGTTGCTGTTTAGAAATGAGTGGAATTGCCGACAGGTGGAAGGGGAGCACCCTGTTTTGAAGTTAAATGCGATCGCCCCTGTGGTTTCTGGTTTGGCTGTTAGCGAGGAGTGATGATGATTGGTTTGTAGGGACGCGGAATAGTTGATATGTGTCAACAATCGCCTGAAAACTTTTTGATCTCTCGTTTATAACTGAGGCCAGATCCCCCTAAATCCCCCTGATTGTTGGGGGACTTTGATCGGAATCTTGTCCCCCCCTTATTAAGGGGGGCTAGGGGGGATCTGGCCTCGGAGAAAAGCAGCAGTCTATGAGTACGTTCGCAGCTTAAGTTGATACAAATGGACAGGGCGCCGTGTCCTGAATCTTCGTGATTCATAGTCCCAATTTTGCTTTGGCATTTTCCCAGGAAATAGTTTCCCCTTGGCGGGCTTGGGTGATGCTTTGGCGCAATTTGGTAACGAATTCTGTATCGGTGAGAATATCTAAGGTTTCTAACAGTTCAGTCAAATGCGTGTAGCTGATTGCAGCCATAACGGGAACACCATCTTGAGTGATGATGATAGGCTCATTGATAAGTTCTTGGGGTAGGTTTGGAAGCTGCTGCTGTGCTTGGGCAATGGTGAGTCGTTTGGACATGGTTGTACTAAAGCAACATTACTTTTAATTTAGCATTTCGGCCCAACTAACTGGTTTCCAGCCGCTGACGCTGGTAACGAGTAAATCCAAAATCTAAGATCCAAAATCTAAAATCTAAAATCGGTTGACGGCTGGCCCCCTCTGCGGCTACGCTTTGAAGTGAGAGGTTGCTTTGCTTGTAGAAGAGGCAGCCCGCGTCGCCCAAAAATCTAGTTGCACTGCCCAAAGCTGCGGCTAACAGCAATGGACAGCATAACCGCCAAACTGGGACTAGCAGTCTGGAGGCTAACGGAGTATCTTAACATCCTCTGTAGCCGCCCTGCTATGTGTTGAAATGCGGGGCGGCTG
>NZ_JAUBPW010000111.1:0-13599 GCF_036700965.1 Microcoleus sp. Pol8_D6
TTTTATTCTTTATATTTGGGTACTAATTCACCAAAGGTACACCTACTAACTGTAGCACTATTTTAGGAAATTGGTATGAGGCTTTGCCGAGAAGTACAAGCCCAACTCCCGCAAAGCTGATGAAGACACAGGCTGCGGTCGTTACAAAGGCCAAGTTAAAACTATGGTGGGCTTGGCGCCATCGTTCTTTGGCAATAATCATTTTTATTGTGGAGTCAGAGTGGGTGATTGGCTGGTTATTCATGGGTTTCGTTGAGCCTAAACTTTATACTTCTAGTGTGAAGCAAAATGCTTGAAACCCTGACTACACAATGATTTACTTGTCGCTCTCTTGTGATTGCTCTATGATTGCCCTATGCTCTAGTTTCGATTTTGTCAGCGATCGTGTCAAAAGACTTTCCACATTATGACTGACCTAAGCATCAGAAAAAAGAAGAAGATAACTATCACCGCATCTTTAGAAGGTGTAAAGATAGCAGAAAACGCTCTGATCCGGCTAGGATTTGAGTCACAAATTAACTTTGCCAAATCTCAGCTTTTAGCACGCAGTACAGTTAGCAAGTTTTTTAATTGTCGGCCCATTCAGCCTGATTCCTTTAAAAATATATGTGACAAACTGAAATTAGATTGGAGAAAGATAGCGGCAATACCCGAAGAAAAACAATCTAAAATACCAGGAATAAATGATTGCATCAGCCCTGATATTAATGAAGAAGGGGAGAAAATGCTAACACAAACATTTTACCGTCAAGTGACTGTAATAGATAAAAAAACTAATACAATTAAAGCTGAAATTAAATTGAGAGGTGATCTAAATTCCTTTGTAGATTCAAGTAGGGTTGAATTTATTTTACGAGAATTTGCAGGAGATACTATAAAAATCACTGATATTAAAGAGGGCAGCATCCGATTAACTGTAGAGGGTTCTCAAGAGGATATCGATCGGCTTGTATCTCGCATCAAATCAGGAGAATTAAAGGAAGTAAGCGGTTTTCCTGTTGAAGATGTTCAAATTTTGAGTAAAAGCTCAGAGGATGACGAAAGTAACGAACTCAATAATAAGTGGTGTCTAGTACGAGAGATTGTTACTCAGGGAATTAGAGATCGAAACTTGAGTGGGGTTGACTTAAGTGATGCCGACCTGAGTCGTGCCGACCTGAGTCGTGCCGACCTGAGTCGTGCCGACCTGAGTGATGCCGACCTGACTGGTGCCAACCTGAGTTATGCCAACCTCAGTGATGCCGACCTCAGTGGTGCCGACCTCAGTGGTGCCGACCTGATTGGTGCCAACCTGAGTGGTGCCGACCTCAGAAGTGCCGACCTGAGTTATGCCTACCTGACTGGTGCCAACCTGAGTTATGCCAACCTGATTGGTGCCAACCTCAGAAGTCCCTACCTGATTGGTGCCGACCTGAGTCGTGCCAACCTCAGAAGTGCCAACCTGATTGGTGCCGACCTGAGTTATGCCAACCTCAGTGGTGCCGACCTCAGTGGTGCCGACCTCAGTGGTGCCGACCTCAGAAGTGCTGACCTCAGAAGTGCTGACCTGATTGATGCCGACCTGAGTGGTGCCTACCTGAGTCGTGCCGACCTGAGTCGTGCCAACCTCAGAAGTGCCAACCTGAGTGGTGCCGACCTGAGTTATGCCAACCTGAGTTATGCCGACCTCAGTGGTGCCGACCTCAGTGGTGCCGACCTGATTCGTGCCAACCTGATTCGTGCCAACCTGAGTAAGACTAAGGTTGAGAAAGCCCGATTCAGAGCGAACTCAGGCATTTCTGAATCGATGAAGCAAGACCTGATTAAACAAGGCGCAATCTTTGATGATTCTCCAGGCGATCGCTCTGAAATTCTCACAAAAGTATAATGCTCTGGAAGAAGCTAAAAATGAGCCAACTTCTCAAGGAAAATATTATTAATTGTAGTTTTCTTTCAGAGGACTTTAGCTATGAGACAGGGGTTTTCAACCCCTGCCGGACTCTCGGATCTACAGAGAAGACTGGTGAATCTACCAGCAGATATTCAGTTCTAAACCCCAGCTAAAACCGCTTCCGGCTGCTGACTTTGTGCCGCCACTTCCTCTAAATCAGCGCCAAAAATTTCACAGCTATTATTAGGACTTTCAATCAGCTTAATCTTGTGCAACTGGGCGCCCAATTCCCGAACGGGCGATCGCAATAATTGCCCGATCCGAACAGCAATATTCTCCGCTGTCGGCACAACGTTCTCAAAATAAGCAATATCCTTATTTAAAAAAGTGTGATCGAAAGGTTCAACAACATAATCGTCAACGGCTTTTTGCAAAGCTCCCAAATCAGCAATCATGCCAGTCCGCGCATCAATTTCCCCTTTAACAGTCACCTCTAAATGATAGTTGTGACCGTGACCGTTGGGACGAGCACATTTGCCGTAAATCTCCGAATTTTCTTCAAAGCTCAAATCGGGACGAGCCAACCGATGGGCGGCGCTAAAATGAGTGGACAAAGTTAGATAAGCTTCCATTCCGTTTCCTAAATATTCAGCCCAAAGTTCGGGATGTTCAAACAATTGAATTTTGCTCAGAGGTAAATGAGGGGCTAGCCGCAGCCAAATTTGCCGTGCTATGTTTTCGGTAGTTGGCAGAGTCTGCTCAAATTCCGGCCACGCTTCGTTGAGAAAGGAAAAATCGAGATCCTTGATAACTTCCCGCTTGATGATGTGCTTGACATCAGACAGGTTGAGTACCATGCCGTACTCGTCGAGTTCGCCTATCATGGAAACGTAAAGGACGTAATTGTGTCCGTGTCCCGGTGCGCGGGCAGTTGGGCCAAACCGCTCAAAGTTTTCGGCTTCGCTTAACTCCGGCAGCCAGTACCGGTGACTCGCCGAAAACTGTGCCCGACGATTGATGATGCACTGCATAAAAGTCAAGTAGGGTAAGCTTGTTAAGTTCTGTAAAGGACTTACTTCTTAAGGATAAACTAATTTTTGCTGGAATTTTTCGATTATTTGAGGGTGCTGTAAATGAATTTCTACCAATTTTCCAAATATTGGCAACAAGTCGCTCGATCGAGCCGCAGGGCCCTTTTTACGCCACCACACAGATATCCGGCAGAAAATACCGCTACAAAACAGTTTTTCGCCATCAGTTACTAACCCATCAGTTACCAGCCTTTGAGAAAGTGCGTGAAGCGGATCTATCCCGTTCGCGAAGCGTTCCCGAAGGGTAGGGAATCGACTTTTTTGCCACACACGACACTCCAGAGTTCGAGTTTTTCGCCTAAGCTCTGCAATAGTTAGCCGTTGGCAGTTCAGTTGCGCTCAAAACTAATCACCAATTACCCATTACCCAATATTAATGAATTCGATTACTGCACGAGCCGATCGCTTTTTTGACCATTTATCGGGTGCGATGACAACCCCGCTATTCTATATCGGGGACACTCATCTGTCCGTCAGTGCGATCGTCAAACTGATAATTTTAGCTATATTTGCCTTGATTATAGCTAAGATTATCAGTGAAGGAATCAAGCGCAGCCTGCTAGTTCGGATGAGATTGGATCGCGGCAGTCGAGAAGCAATTTCTACTATCATTAGCTATATTTTAGCCACTATTGGCTGTATATTCGTCCTGCAAGGTTCCGGTATCAACCTCACTTCTCTCACCGTCTTAGCTGGGGTTGTCGGCATTGGTTTCGGCTTCGGCTTGCAAAATCTTGCCAGTAACTTTATCAGCGGGCTCACCCTGCTATTCGAGCACCAAATTAGAGTCGGAGACTTTATTGAAATAGACAAGTTATTAGGAACCGTAGAAACTATTTCGATCCGCTCAACAATTATTAAAACAATTGACGGTCTATTTGTAATCATACCAAATATTAAGTTTGTCGAAACTAACATTATTAACTGGAGTTACAGAGACCCGAGATGTCGCCTCCACATCCCCATCGGCGTTGCTTACGGATCTGACCCCGTAATAGTTACGGAAGCGCTGTTAATTGCGGCGCGGATGGAATCGAATGTTCTGTCCCATCCTTCTCCTAAAGTATGGTTTCACGGTTTTGGAGATAATGCTTTAAATTTTGAACTTTTAGTTTGGATTGACCAGCCCCAGGAAAGCGATGCTATTAAAAGCGCGGTAAATTTTTTAATAGATTATGAATTGCGCCACCGAAATATCGAAATTCCCTTTCCCCAACGCGATTTGTGGCTGCGAAACCCGCAAGAGTTAACTCAACTTTTTCACAATAACAAAGACGATAATTCCAACGGGAAATTTTTTCCGCAGAATGCCAAACATTCAGCAGATTTAAAATCTAATTCCACCGTTTCTGAACCTAAAAATCCAGCGCCTAAATCTCCCAATAATTGGACCCTGCGAGATTTGTTGAGGCGAGTAACTTATTTTGAACAGTGTACGGATTTAGAACTGCGACAGTTAATTGAATACGGCTACCGACAACTGTTTCCAGCGGGACAGGTTGTATGTAAAGAAAATGACCCTGGCGATTCTTTTTATATTATTCTTTCGGGGACTGTAGAAGTTCTTTCTCAAAAAGCCGGTCAGTATATTGCTACGCTTCACGAGGGCGAGTTTTTTGGGGAAATATCTTTGCTGTTGGGTACTCCGAGAACGGCGACTGTTAAAACTAGCGAAGATGCAATTTTGTTTGTGGTGGAACGCCACGATTTACAAAAACTTTTAAGAGAACAACCGAATTTAGCCGATCAGATTGCTCAAAAATTGTCGGAACGCCAGCAAGCTTTGAGAGATTTGGGATTGTTAGATGGCGACTCTCTGGAACAAACTCCTTTTATTAAAATTCGCAAGCGAATTCAAGTTCTTTTTGGAATTTGAAAGAAGGAAGAAGGAAGAAGGAAGAAGGAAGAAGGAAGAAGGAAAAAGGAAGAGGGAAGAGGGAAGAGGGAAGAGGGAAAAATCTGCTTTTTCAACTTTTAATTTTTAATTCATCCTGCGCTTCCCGTCGCAGTCTAGCCGCAATTCTAAACAGTTCTTGACCAGTGTGCAAGTGGCGATCGTCATAATTGAGGGTAAATAAATACAATTCTTCTATGCCGTCTCCGACTTGATTGATACAGTAGTAGAGATGAGCTGCAACTCCGGCTACATTAGATGGATTGGGCATTGATGTAAGAAAGTTATGAGCTTTTTTGAGGAACTCGCGGCTGGTTTCGATATAAAGTTGAAACTTTTCTATCAGTTCGTCATCAAACGGATCTGCTGACAATTCGTCTATTTCTTTTTTAAGGGGCTTCAAGATGCTGTTGAGCATTCTATTGACTGGTTTGTATACTTTAATCAGCCACTGTTCCATTAGTTCATCCGCGTCCCTTGCTGTTTGTGTTTGCTGGCGGCTGACGTTTGGTGCGGCTGGTGATTGCTGTTCGGTTTGCTCGGAAAGTTGGCGATCGTAAGATTGTCTGTGCTGGGCGTCTCCTAATATTTCATAGGCTGCATTGAGGCGGACAATTTCTTCGTGCCCCGCTGTGTCGCTGCGGCTGTCTGGATGAAATAATTTGACTAAACGGCGGTATGCTTGTTTAATCTCGGCTTGTGTTGCGGTTGGGCTAATCTTTAGGGTTTTATAGTGATTGCTAACGGAAGACACGCTGTTATTTCCTTGAAATCTGGATAATCTGTGAAAAAGTGCTTGACAAAAATATCATGATTTGCTATTTTTTTAAGTATTTATCTGATATAAATGTCAAAAATTGTCAGTAAAAAACCTCAGTTTTCAACTTATCATAAATCTATTTTAGAAAAACATTGAGGCTTTGGAAGTGGTAAGCCGATCGACATTGAAGACTTCTATAGCGCTGCTCCCGCCCACAGTTAGCTCATTCTTTTCTTTTCTCTTCCTTCGCCACAAAAGCGCTCAGCGCCCGCTTCGCTAACACGCCGAAAGCGTTTAGTTCAAAAAAAAGCTCCTTCAGAAATTCGGCATCATATCAAATCCGGTAGCATCCTCCTGTATTCATCTCTGTATTCTCTCCCTCTGCGTTCTCTGCGCCCTCTGCGGTTAAATCATTCCGATGCAACCGGAAACGATATCGAGCGCGAGCTAGGGAACTGCAATCTATCGCCATTCTTTAATCTACTAAAAAGCCAAGCAGAGCGTACAGTCTACGCCCTGCTCTCTATTTCTGCGACTTGGGCCGGAGGCTAGCCTAGTTGAGGGCCATCGCCAGATTGAGTTCTGGATCTTGGAACAAGGGAGTGCTGAGATAGCGTTCGCCGAAGCTAGGCTGAATCATCACAATCAATTTCCCTGCATTTTCGGGACGCTTGCCGACTTTCACCGCTGCACATAATGCCGCACCGCTGGAAATACCGGACAAAAGTCCTTCTTCTCTAGCCAAGCGACGGCCATAGGCGATCGCCTCGTCATCCGTAACAACTATAATTTCGTCGATCGAATCTACATTCAGCACCGGCGGCACAAAACCAGCACCGATACCTTGAATTTTGTGAGGCCCAGGCTTTCCGCCCGACAGTATCTGACTATTGGCCGGCTCAACGGCGATCGCCTTAAACTCGGGTTTCCGGGACTTAATCACCTCTGCCACACCCGTAATCGTACCGCCAGTGCCGACTCCCGAAATCAGGAAATCCACCTCGCCGTCTGTATCTTCCCAAATTTCCTCAGCCGTTGTCGAACGGTGAACCTGCGGGTTCGCTGGATTCCGAAACTGCTGTAACATATACGCATTGGGAGTTTTGTCCACAATCTCTTGAGCGCGGCGGATGCAGCCACTCATGCCCTCAATTCCGGGAGTCAGTTCTAGTTGGGCCCCGTAAGCTCGCAGCATCGATCGGCGTTCCGTGCTCATCGTATCCGGCATGGTCAAAATCAACTGGTAGCCCTTAGCCGCCGCCACCATTGCCAGAGCAATTCCGGTATTGCCAGAAGTTGGTTCCACTAAAACCGTTTTGCCTGGACTAATCAGCCCTTCGGCCTCTGCTTGATTCACCATATTGACACCGATACGGTCTTTCACCGATGCTGCCGGATTCATGCCTTCGAGTTTTACCACAATCCGAGCCAAGCAGCCTTCGGCTTGGGGAATGCGGTTGAGTTGCACCAGGGGCGTCCGCCCTACCAATTCTGTAATGTCGCCAGCAATACGCATAATCTTTGTCAGTTTGTGGTTGAAAGTAAATGTTAATTCCTAGTTGGCAATATTTTAACTAGATGTAATACATGATATCGAGCTGCCGTCTGCCATTGCGCTTTTCGCACAGATCCTGTAGCGTATATTTTTGCAAAACTGAGTTGGCAACCGATCGAGCTTCTTGCCAAACTTCCCAAATCACCGCACTTTCTACAGTTTGAGCAGGCGAGTCTTTTTCAGAGCGATCGAACTCTGAGCCTTCGAGACAATTGATAATTTCTAGGAGGGTAATTTTCCAGGGTTCCCTCGCCAAGATATAACCTCCCTTAGCTCCTCGCTGGCTGCGAATCAGCCCGCAGCGTCTCATAGTAGCGAGCAACTGCTCTAAATATCGATCGGGAATATTTTGCTGAGCCGCTATCTGGCGAATTTGCAGAGGCTCGCCTTCTTCGTAGCAATCGGCAAGCTCCAGCAAAGCTAAGATTGCGTATTCGCTTTTACAGGAGAGTTCTACCATAATTGCTTCCAATACCAGAATTATCAACTCCGAAGTCAGATGTTAAAATTCTCCTCAATGTTGAGTTCCCAATTCTAACTCCTAACTTTACCTTTTATTATACCCCGGTTTTCCACTGAACTTAATCGACTTTCATCACTTGATCGTTGGAACGATCCGCACTCTCGCTTCTGTGAAACTCAGTTGCTAGTTTCGACTCTCTCTCCGCTTCCACGACGGCATTACCTAAAGAAACCGGGTTTCTGCGTCTATGATTAATAATTTTTAATTTTTAATAGATTCTCGGCACCCCTTTGTCCCGTAAACAAAAAAGCCCTGCATTAGGCAGGGCTAAACTGGGCCTTTAGATTTGCCGGCAGAGAGGGTATGACCCCCTCCACCTGCCTCCTCTAACCCGTTCTTAGAAGGTGAAAGTCGTTCTCAGAGTACCAATGATGATGTCATCATTACGGTCATCTTGATTAGGATTAGTCACCCAAATCACGCCCGGAGTAACAGAAATGTTGTCCGAGAGCTGAAACTTGTAGAAACCTTCAACGTGATAGGAATCATCGTTGCGGAAGCTCCGCAAACTCCTCGAAGCTTCAAGTTTATCCAAGTAAGGCTCACGACCTACCACGAGTCCTAGCAAGTTGCCTTCTTTCCCTAAATCAGGCAAAGCCAAGGTAACAGCATAGTTCCAGATTTTCGCATCGCCGATGCCGAGAATGCGGGCATTGGTTAAACCAGCCCAGCCACCAAGGATAAATCTCGGGCTCAGCCGCAACGAAGCCTGAGCCCCGTAGGAGTTGCTGACAACTTTGCGAGCATTGAAGCCCTCAAAGCCTTCGCTTAAACCGTTGAGAGAATTAGCCACGCCGGTACCTGTGAAACCGCCGAGACTGCCTGGCCCATTCGATAAAGCATTGTCAAACCCAAAGTTACCTCTGCTAAAGTAACCGTGGTTGTAGTTGAATGCAACTTGCAAGTTGCGTCCGGGGGTAAAAGTCAACTGACCCATCGCCGCGTAGTCGCCGTTCGTCAAGCCTGCACCCCTAGCTGGACTGGCTGCATTTGACGCCAAATAACCAAATGACAGAGAAGTCGGGCCGAACACGCCGCCCAGCAAGCCCCTGCCACCGAAGGCATAGTCAAAGCCGATACCTGAGCCACCGCCCAAACGATAAATCGGGTTCCGCTGTCCAAAGGTGCTCAATGACCCGTTGCCGCCGTCAAAGTCTTCAAAATAAGGGTTGACAGTCGGCATAATGTCGTCCCAAACGCCAGCGTTGGCTATCAGGCTAACGTTCAGTCGCTGACCGACGGGGAACTTGTACAGCAAGGTATCCAGGGCAACAACGTTGTCGGTTCTGCCGACAAAATTCCAAGTTTGAGTGCCTTCGCTGGTAGCACCAAGGTTGAAGTTGCGACCATTGCCGACTTGAAGCCGTGTCAGCAGTAAGTCTCTGCCTGTGAAGCTCGTATTTAAATTCAGGCGCACCCGTTGTTGGAAGACAGCTTCGTTGTTGTCGCTGCCTACTCTTCTGTTGTCTGTGCCAAACAAGCCAACGTTACCACCAAAGTCATCGCTGAGAGCGAAAATAGCTTCCCCAGTCAGCTTAGTAGTGGTGGAGAATTGGTTGGCTTCGAGTTCGGATGTCCGAGCTTCCAGAGCATCGACGCGACCGCGCAGGGTTGCCAGTTCCGCTGCAAATTCTTCTTGGAGCCGTTGGAGGGCTGCCAAGTCATCTCTCGTAGCGAAGTTGCCCGTGCCGCCTCTAATTAGCTCGCTCACTTTGTCTAAGCAAGCATTTAAACCGGCTGCGAATTCGTAGCGAGTCATTGCCCGGTTGCCGCGGAAAGTTCCGTCGGGATAACCGGCAATACAGCCGTAGCGCTCGACTAGGGATTGCAGTGCTTGGAAGGCCCAGTCTGTGGGCCGCACGTCGGAAAGTTGGGAAACAGAGGTAACTTGACCTTGAGTTTCGCCGCCGGCAGCACCTTCGCTGCTGTACTGGTTGAGCTGTTCTAATGTGGCGGCTGGGTTTTGTTCTTGTGGTGCGGCAGTTTGGGCTAAAGATTCAGCCGGTTGTGGCAAACTTTGTTCTGCCGACTCTGCCACTGCCGGGGCTGGAGTTTCTAATTGAACTGCACCGATTTGCTCTGGGAGAGCGGTAGCTGCCGGGGCTGGAGTTTCTAGTTGGGCTGCCGGGGCAGAATTTTCTACTGGTTGAGCGACTGTTGGCTCAACTGCGGCTAAAGATTCACTTGTAGGTTGTGATGCTGCTTGGGGATTTGCGTCTGCAGGGGCTGTGTTGGCTCCGACGATCGCACTTTCAGTTGCAGCCGTGGCCGAATCTTCAATCGCTGCGTGGGTTTCGCTGCCAGCGACTTGGGAAATTTCTTCTACTGGCTCGGAGGCTGCGATTGTTTCGGAAACAGCAGCTAAAGCATTGAGTTTCGCTTCTGAGGTTTCAGCGGTTTCAGCTTTGGCGGCAGCGGGCTGGAGCGCATCAGCAGCCTGCTGAGCGTCTGCTGCCATCGCGCTCGAAGAAACTACTAGGGTAGCTCCTAAGACTGCTGGGCTGATTAATAGGTAACTCCACAAAAATTTCGACATATTCACTCTCATCCTCACACCGATTACAGAGAAACTTTTCTAGTCTTCTATGTGGTCAGTTGTTGCTCAACTAGCATACTCTAAAAAGAGACCTAAAATTCACTTTTTCTTTTGATTCTTTCGGGCTGACCAAGTATATAGATGTGACTGACGGCTGCAGAGAGCCTGTTTTTTAACCTGTCGTCAAGTGCGTCAAAACCCTACCCGGCTTGGGTTGTGGATTGATTTGACTACTGACACTAGATAGCGCCCGATCGCCTTATTTACTTTTTAGCACAGCACGCCCGACTCGTCTAGGCTGATTCGACTTTAACCTCCAAGCTGTGCCCGAGGACGCTAAAGACTTGGCGATGATCGAACAATTCTAACAAATCAGCGTTGATTTTGTTATGAGCTGCTTCTTGCCGCAAAATTTTCATCGCTGCCTCTGTTCGCAGAGCTCGCTTGTAGGGGCGATCGCCTGCTGTCAGGGCGTCGTAAATATCGGCGATCGTCATCAATTGTGCTTGAATTGGAATTTCTGACTTGTTTAAACCTCGCGGATAGCCTGTGCCGTCGAGTTTTTCGTGATGTCCGTAGGCAATGTCTGGAACATTTTTCAAATCCTTTGTCCAAGGAATTTGTTTGAGAAACTCGTAAGTGTGAGTTACATGAGATTCTATTTCAGAGCGTTCTTCCGGCGTCAGGTTGCCCCTCGACACCATCAATTGCAATATCTCGTCTGGGTTTAGCAGGGGTTTCTTTGCCCCATCTATATCTCTGTAAGTTTGTCGAGAAATCTCTCGCAGTTGAGCTAGGGGTTCTGCTGCCAAAATGTGAGGCTCGTTTGCCTCTAGCAGCACTTCCCAGTATTCTGCTAATCTGGTTTTTGCCTCTGCTAGCTTAGTGTCTAGCTGTTCGATTTCCTGGCACTGAGCGCACTCTGGCTCCTGGGTCGGGTGTTTTCGGTAGGCTGAATGCTCCAGCAAGTATTTATATTTAGACTGGAGGCATTCCATTTCCATTGTCCGTTGAGCTAAGCCAAAGCGATGGCGAATGATTTCTAGCTGTGCGGGGTAGAGCTTTTTCTGTTTGGTCAAAACTGCTTCGGGGACTCCAATTTTGCCAAAATCGTGCAGCAGGGCGGCGTAGCGAAGTTCTTGAATTTGGCGATTGTTAAAGTAAATAGAGCGCAGTTCTCCGCTGGTGACGGTGTTTACTTCTTCTGAAAGGCGTACTGTGAGGGCTGCTACTCGTTCTGAATGGCCGTAGGTACAGGGGTCTCTAGCTTCTATGACTTGCACCGAGGCTTTGACGAAGCCCTCGAACAAATGTTCTATGCTGTCTTGGAGTTGATGGCGCTCGATCGAGATTGCTGCTTGAGAAGCGAGCGATCGAACTATCCTTTCTTCCCACTCCGAATACTGCTGCGTCGATTCCCAGGCATTGTCTGCTGTCAGCACCGTATCTGCCTTTGTTTTGCGGTTGATCAGTTGCAGTACACCTATTGTCTCCCCCTGTCGGTTTTGCATCGGCAGTACCATTACCGAGCAAGTGCGGTAATCAATATCCCTGTCAAAACTGGTATCTAGCCGATAGGGTACGCCGGGAGGTAAGTCGTAGGCATCAGACAGGTTCAAACTTTGACCTGTAATTGCCACGTATCCCGCCAAGCTTTTGTCTGTCAGTGGCAGGGCAAACTCTTTAAACGACAGTCTCGGTTTAGAAGCGTTTTGGGCTACCTTGAACAGCAGCTTAGATTTTTCGTCGCTGTGATCTACTAAGTAAACGCTGCCAGCATCGCTGTAGGTAATTTCCCTACTTTTGGATAAAATTAAGTTTAACAAGTCGCCCAAATCTTGGGCGCTCGACAGAGCTGCGCCAATATCTAAAAGCTTTTCTATCAGATCGGTTTTTTCTGCTGCCGACTCGTTCTTGAACTCTGGCTTTTCAAATACGATCATGTTCGGATGATGGGGAATAGCCTTTTATAGATTGAACGTTTGGCCTCTCGACTTTTTCACACCCGATTTTAACTCCAAGTTGATTTTTTATTTGCGAGCTTTCCGCGATCGGGGACTGTAGCTAAATGCAGGACTCTTGTTGGGTCAACGGGCACTCTTTTAATCTAGCGCAGAAATCTCTTGGGCTAGCGCAAAGTCTTTCTCAGTTAAGCCTCCGGCATCGTGGGTTGTTAAGTTAACTGTAACTTTGTTGTAGGAGATTTCTATGTCGGGGTGATGTCCTGCGGCTTCTGAGGGGGCGACCAACTTATTTACAAAGGCGATCGCTTCGATAAAATTTTTAAATAAACGGGTAGAGCGCAGTTGTTTACCTTCAATTGTCCAGCCTGACAATTGACTGGCGCGCTCTTGAATTTCAGTATTATTAATTAGCTCAGCCATAATTTTTTTTTCTTTGGGATTAGCAATGGCAGATTAACTGCCAACGTTTAGAAACCCTGACCAAAAACTATCCGCTCTCACCAATAGCGTTTAGTCTCAAGTTTTAATACTTAAGATTTAACACTATTTGAGGTGAGAGCGGTCTAGCGGGTCTTCAGATTAGAACCTGACTGCCGGGAGAATCCCTAGCTCAGCCTGGTTCCCCGTGGAAGTCGTTTCCCGTTGGAGACGACGGCTGACTGCTAGTGAGCGGCCCCGGCGCACAGCCGGTAGTTTCCAATCTGATGACCCATGCGTTTACTACTTTCTATCATGGGCATCACCTCCAGGTTTAGCTAAATGGCTTTATATTGGAACGCACATCACCTAAATACAAGATTTAAGGTGATGATTTGTGCGCTAGCCATTGCCAGCGTGACCAGAAGAACTTGCGTTCTGAGTATCGTTCTAGTATTCACAATTATTAGAATAACACAAGGAATTAGAAGTGGGGGATGCAAATTGAGATTTTTGCAAGTTCGGGGGAATTTACTGCTGCTGCAAGCTCTTTGATCGATCTCTACAGCAAGCGGGCGATCGCAGTTTCCGCCATTTGTTTATATTTTCTTCAGAATCCGGGCTGTGGGGTTATTAGGCGCATGGCAACTCTGGCGGCGAGGAAAGGTCGATCGATTTTTTGCCAGATAGGAGACTTCACCACATATAAAGACACAAGTTGTTCTAGCTACAGGCAGACTGTGTTTTTGTACAAAATCAACTTTTTTTAGGGGGCTAATTCCATCGAATCCTGCAAACAAAAAGCTCCTGCCTGGTGGCGGGAGCTTTTTGAGCATTAAGGGTAAAGCCTAAAGTGCTTTATCTTACCCTTTTAAAATGTTGGAAATTTTGATATTTCGCGCTGATTACAGAGCGTTACCGCGAGGCAGAACTTCTTCAGGGAAGATGAAGTTTTCGTGGGGTTGGTCTGTCGGAGCCATCCAAGCACG